>JBGOSQ010000001.1:0-95740 GCA_041476045.1 Thermoplasmata archaeon
CGGCGCCGCGCAAGGCGTTCCGAACGAGGTCGCCGATGTTGGTCGTCCGGATGAACTCCTTCTTCGCTCGCTCGGGCGTGATGATCGCGCTCTCCGGGCCAAGGCGTTCCCCCCCGCGGAGCCGGGCGTTGAGATAGTTTGCCAGATGAGTGGTCCCTTCCGCGGTAAGAAAGCTGAGGTAGGTGTGGCCGGCTTTCGAGAGGTCGCGCCGGACAACGACGCGGACGGGCACCTTCCCGAACGTGACCTCCTTGCCCTTGATTTGGAAGTCGGGTAGGTCGCGGATGCGGAGACCGTCATCGCCGAGGAAGTTGCCGAGGACCTCCGGTCGAATCCCGCTCATGGCCATCAGGGAAACCGCGACCTTCTCACGGGCCGACGCGTGGTCGAGGATCGCACTCAGTTGCTGCTGGGAGACGGCCGTCTCTTCGAGGACGCGGTCCGCCCCCTTGATCTTGAGCCGCGCGGGAGCCTCCCGGTCGTTGAATCTGAGCCAACTCCGAACTACCTTCAACGTGAATGCGATGTACGAGCCGGCGCTCCCCCGCTTCTGCTCGTCGGCGATGTAGTCGATGAAGAGGTCCCGGAGTGCCCTCCCGTCGAGCTTGAGGAGCTCCTTCGGGGCCACCTTGGATTGGATGCAGAAGCCACGGAGGCGCCGGGACCAAGAGTCCGCAGTTGAGGTCGCGCCGTTCCCGAGTTGGTCGTGCCACCGCCGGAAATCCGCGTCGGCGAGTAAGGCATCGACGTTCGGCTTATTGGGGTAGAATCGCTTCTTCGTCATGGGGTTCCTCGGCGAAGACCAGCAGGTCTCGGTATTTAGTGTATCCTACTTATCATGTAAGAACAGGTAGCCCCGAGCGGATTCGAACCGCTGTCGCCGGCTCCAAAGGCCAGCATGCTTGGCCGCTACACCACGGGGCTAACGGAGTCCGACGGCCCCCCCGCTACTAAAATGCGCTGGCCCCTCGGCCGAATCCCGTCGCGCTTTTCTCGGAGCCGAGCATGCCCTCGGTTATGCGGCGGACCAAGATCCTGGCGACCGTGGGTCCGGCGTCGTCGAGCCGATCGGCCCTGCAGAGCCTTGTGGCGGCGGGTGTCGACGCGTTCCGCATCAACTTCTCCCACGGAACATCGGAGGAACAACGCGCGGTTCTGAGGCGAATCCGCTCCGTCGCGTCCGGCGCGCGGGCGAACCTGGCCATCATGGCGGACCTCCAGGGTCCGAAGGTGCGCATCGGGGCACTCCAGAACCCCCCGTACGCCCTCGTCGAGGGTCGTCCGCTCGTTCTCGACCGGGACGTCGCGCCCGGCACCGCCGCCCGCGTGTCGGTTTCCCTCCCCGATCTTCCGGCCGCCGCACGCAAGGGCGACCCGGTTCTGCTCGGCGACGGTTCGATCGAGCTCGTCGTCGAACGGGTGAGACCGGCGGAGATCCTTACGCGGGTCGTCCACGGTGGGATGCTGACCTCCCACGCCGGTCTCTTCCTCCCGCGCGCGCACCTTCGGACCCAGCTCCTCGCCCGAAAGGACCGGGCCGACCTCGCCCTCGCCCTGGCCGAGGGGGTGGACTACGTTGCGCTCTCCTTCGTCACCGACGCCCGTGACGTCCGGCGCGCGCGGAAACTCGTCGAATCGCTCCCAGGGCGGAGGTCGGTCGCTCTCATCGCGAAGATCGAACGCGCCGAGGCGCTCGGCCGAATCGAGTCCATCCTGGAGGTCTCCGACGGGATCATGGTGGCGCGCGGCGACCTCGGGATCGAGGTGCCGCTCGAGCGGCTCGCCCTCGAGCAGAAGCGCTTGGTCGCGCAGGCGAACGCGTTCGGCAAGCCCGTCATCGTCGCTACCCAGATGCTGCTCAGCATGCTGAACTCGCCGCGGCCGACGCGCGCAGAGGCGACCGACGTCGCGAACGCCGTCCTCGACGGCGCCGACACCGTGATGCTCTCCGAAGAGAGCGCGGTCGGCCGTTATCCGATCGAGTCGGTCCTCTGGCTGGATCGGATCACGCGCAGTATCGAGGGGGCCATGGCATCCGGGGAGATCCGAGGACCGATCCCCGGGGACCGAATCCGGTCGCTCGAGCGGTCGGTCGCCCAGGCCGCGGTGCAGCTCGCCACGTCGGTCGGCGCCGCCGCCATCGTGACCCCGACCCACTCCGGTCGGACCGCCCGACTGGTCGCCGCCCATCGCCCGAGCATGCCGATCCTCGCGCTCTCGACCCAAGCGTCGACGCGCCGCCAACTATCTCTCGTGTGGGGCGTCCGCGCGGTCCGATCCCCGACCCGGATGTCGTTGCTGGAGCTCCGGGAGCTGGCGCTTCGGTCTTCCGTGCGAGAGGTGGGAGCCCGCCCGACGGACCGGATCGTCCTCACTGCAGGCTACCCCGTGGAGGGTCGCCCCACGAACCTCGTGACCGTGGTCGAACTGGGCGAGCACGGTCGCCCCCGTCGCTCCTCGGTTTGATCTTCGGAAACCCGCGGCGGAACGCCCGGCGCTCTAGCGACGGTCGCGAACCTCATCCAGGCATCGACGAGGAGGAGGTAGGCCCGGGGGTCGCACCCCGGTTCGGCCGGACCAGCGCGAGCAACGGGAGCAATCCGATGCCGAGAGCCCCAGCGGCCTCCCAGGCCACCGTGTAGCCGTAGAGCGCGACGACGAACCCGAAGGCGATAGAGAGCGCGCTCCCCGCGATCACCTGGATCGAGTTGACGAGCGCGACCCCGAGCGCGAGCCCTTCGCCCCGGGTTTCGGGCAAGTACGACGGGATCAGATAGAGGATGGCGAAGACGACGCCATCGACGAAACCGAGGAGGACCATGACGACGAACAGCGGCGCGAGCGGAAGGAACGGGATCAGGAGCGTGAGGGCCGCCGCGGCCGCGGCGAAGCCGCCGGCGAGGACGCGGCGATCCCGTCCTCGCTCCGCGATCCAGCCGCCGACGGGACCCCCCGGGAAGGAGACGATGATGACGAGCGCCGCGAGGAGACCCACCACTCCGACGCTCCACTCGGGGTGAACGTCGTGGGCGAACTTCACGAAGTACTGCGCGACGATGAAGATCACCGCCCAGAAGCCGGTGAGTCCGATCGACAGCGCCCAGATCGACCGACTTCGAAGAACGAGGGTCCCCGCGCTCAGCAGCTCGACGAGGTGGCGGGGTGTCGCGTGGGTCGCTTCGCGTGGGAGCACCACCCACGCGAGTCCCGTGGTCGCCAGAAGCGCGACACCGCCGATCGCGAGGGACGCGGCCCATCCGAGGGCTCCCCCGAGAAAGACGCCCCCCACGAGTCCGATCGCGCCGCCGACACTGAATCCTCCATTGTAGAATCCGATGATCGGTCCCCGCTGCCCTGCCGGGAAGTACGACGCGATCAGGCTGAGCGCGGGTGAGAAGAAGAACGCCGCCCCCACGCCTCCGATAAAGCGGAACCCAGCGAGGACCGGCCAGCTCGGCGAAAAGGCGCACAGGACTCCCGAGAGGCCGAGCACCGCGATGCCCGCGAGCGAGACCCTCCGCGGGCCGTACCGGAGGGAGGCGAGGCCGGCCGGGACCTGGAAGATGCCGACGCCGAGGAGGAACGCGCCGAGGACGATCCCGAGCTCCGCGGGTCCGGCATGGAGCCCCGTCGCGATGAGCGGAAGCACGGCACCGATATTGTACCAGTTCACCGCGTAGACCACGCGCGCGAGGAACAGCACCGCGGTCGGACCGGCGCGCCCGCCCGGGGGGAGCTCCGTCAGCGGGGGGCCTCCGCCACGAGACCCCGGCCCCGAAGGTATCGCAGCAGCCCCTGCGCGGCGAGCTCGTACCCGGAGACCATCTCCCCCCGCGCGAGGTCGAGCGGTGTCGTGCCCGCCGCTGTCGCGAGCTCCGCTTCGCGCGTCCGGAGCGCCCGCGCGACGTTCTCGATCGAGGGATCGACGAGGGCCGCGGCGAGCGCCGCATCCCGCCAGGCGATAACCTCCTCCCGGTAACCGTGGAGCGCCGGAATCGCCGAGGTCGCGGGTCCGAAGTGCGAATACAGGATCACGCGCGGATCGAGCGCGACCATCGTATCGAGGCTCGTGAAGAGGGCCTCGAGATCCAGATCAGGAGGCGGGACCGCCGGTCGTGCGCGCGCCGCTCCCTCGAGGCGGACGCCGGCCGCGTCTCCCACGAGGACCGCCCCGATCCCGGAATCGAGGAAGGCGAGGTGGTGCTGCGCGTGACCGGGCGTCGCGACCGCGCGGAGCTCGCCGCCCCGAACCGGGAATCGCTCCCCCCCATGCAGCGCCACGAGACGACCCGCGGGCACTGGTGCGATCGTTCCCCACAGCGGGTCCGCGGCAGGGCCCCACGCTCTCCGCGCGCTCGCGATGAGCCGCGTCGGATCGATCATGTGCGCGGCGCCGCGCTCGTGGACATAGAGCGTCGCGCGTGGAAACGCGGCCGCGGCCGCGCCGAGCCCCCCCGCGTGGTCGAGATGGATGTGCGTGACGAAGATCCGCCGCACTTCGTCGACGGCCACACCCGCTGCCTTGAGGCCCTGCTGGAGTGCGGGAAGACACGGGGTGGGACCGGTCTCAACGAGCGTGACGCCGTCCTCACCTGGGATGACGTAGCTCGCGACGAGCCCCTCGGTGTCGCGGAACCCGAGGTCGATCATCAGTCGCCCCGAGCCCAGTTCGCGTACGGTCGCCTGCGTCATCGAGCCCCTCTTAGAAGGCCGGCGGGGCGAAGAGGAGGACGGTGACGACGGCCCCGATGAACAGCAGCGAGAGGCCGAAGGCGAGGGTCCAGAGCGAACGGCTCCATCGCAGGACCTTGGTTCCATCGAGCGGTCCGAACGGGAGCAGGTTGAACGCGGCGAAGATCCCGTTGACGAACGCGAGGAAAAGGAGCGAACCCCAGAGCATCGGGGAGAGCGCGAACCACCCGACCAGAAGCCCGGTACCCAGGAAGGCCCCCCCAAAGGCGAGGTTCACCGACGGGCCGGCGATGCTGGTCTTCCCCCATTCGCGTACGTCGCCCATTCCGCCGATCACCGTTGCTCCCGGCAGGGCGAAGAGGAAACCGAAGAGCGCGGTGGCGATCGAGAAGAACAGACCGGCCGGGGACATCCGGAACTCGGCCCAGAACCCTTGGCGTTGTGCGACGACCTTGTGGGCCAACTCGTGAGCAACGAAGCCGGTGAGCGCGGCGAGGGCCGCCACGCCGAGGCTATCGACGAACCCCGGGACGCCCTCGGCGACGCCCGCGGGAGAGGAGAAGATCGAGATCCGGGTGCGGACGAAAGCGATGTCGATGGTCAGCACGGCGAACGCGATTGCGAGGTGGAGGAGCTCGGTCCTCGAGGTCGTGAGACGGAACGTCGGTCGGGGGGGGTAACCCGCGAGCAGCTCGGAGTTCGGACGGAATCGGCTCACGATCGGTTCTCCGGCTCCCACCGTTCGGCGGCCATTGGGCCCGGCGGATCCCGGCCAGATCGGAGCGCCCGTAGCAGTTCGACCCCATCCGCGAGCCGAGGTCCTGGCCGGCTGAAATGCGCCTCGTCCGCGAGCCAGACCCCGTGGGACGGGCGGAGCCGTGCGACCTCGCGACGCAGCGCCGGATCCTCGAGCTCGGCGCGGCTCCGCGCAACAGAGAAGCTGCACGGGCTCAGGACGACCAGGTCGGGTTCGGCGGCGGCGAGATCCGGCCAAGTGGTACGGAGGCCCGGGACGGAAGGTTGCACGCCGATGGATTCGCCGCCGGCGGCCCGGACGATATCCAGCGACCAGAGTCCGGCGAGGATCGGAGGATCGAGCCACTCGACGACCGCTATCCTCGATGGGGGCGCCGGGCCCGCTGGTTCCGGAGGCGCCGACCGGGCGCGAAGCGATTCCGCGAGCTCCCGCCCCTCCGACGGCCGATCGATGGCCTTGCCGACCGTCTCGACGCTGTCCCAGACCTCCTCGAGCGTCCGGGGGCTTAGGGTGACGATTCGGGGGGCGATCCCCGTGGCGCGGCAGGCGGACTCGACTTCCGCGTCCGTGACGGAGCACACCCCGCACAGGTCCTGGGTGAGCAGTACGTCCGGCGCGAGATCGCGCAGTCGGTCGAGATCGAGCTCGTAGAGGCTTTCGCCCGAACCGCGGACCCGACGGACCCGGTCGTCGATCTCCGCCGATGGGCGATCCGCGTCCCACGCCCGGGCCCGCATTACGACGGGGAGCGCCCGAACGGCCGCGGGATAATCGCACTCTTCGCTCCGACCGACGAGGGCGGCCCCGGCCCCCAGGTCGTGGACGATCTCGGTGGCGCTCGGAAGGAGAGAGACGACGCGCATCCGGCCCACCGCACGCGCCAGCGTCGGGTAGGCTACTTAGTCTTGCGGGGGCGGGCTCGCGTGCGGCGCGCCGGTCTCGGCGCGGCCGCGTGGGCCCGCGCCTTCCGCCGTCGCTTCTGCGGGGCGCGCACGGCGGGGGACGGGCTCGGCACCTCGGCGTCGGCCGGCACCGGGATCGCCGGCGCAGGAATCCCCAGGTGTTCGCAGAGGGCGCGCTCTCGCTCCGGGTCAAGGCCGAGCTTCCGAGCGCGCTCGCGCTCGTCGGCCCCGGCACGGCCCGACCCGCTCTTCTCCAGCGTGACCCCGAGCAGGAAGCGCAACGGAGGGTCCTCGGGGGCGGCGCGCAGGAGCGTCCGGACCTCGTCGCGAGCGTGGGCCCACTCGCCCTGGGAGATCAACGCCGCCAGAAGGTGCGTCCGGACCTCCATTCGTTTCGGGTCCTCCTCGAGTAACGATCGGTAGACGGCGATCTCCTGCGGAACGTGACCGCGGGCCCCGAGGACCGCCGCCCGGCCGAGGCGGGCATCGAGATCGTTCGGTCGGATCGCCAGCACGTCGCGGAACGCCCGCTCCGCGTCCTCCGAGAGCCCGAGACCCAGGAGCGAGCGCCCCACGCCGACCCGGGCGGGTGTGAACTCGGGCTTGAGCTCCGACGCCTGGCGATAGAAGCGGAGCGCGAGGGCCGGGACGCCCCAGTCGAGCCACGTACGGGCGCGTCGCATGATCTCATCGAGCTGTTGGGCGCTCGGCAGGAGGCGGGGCGTCGGGCCAACGCGCTCCGGTCGCGGCTCCTCCCCGAGGTAACTGCCGAGGCCGAGCCCGCGCACGAGTTCGAGGAACCGACCGGCCTCGACGAGGGTCCCGTGTTCCCGGAGGACCTCCGCGCTGAGCGCGAGGGGGAGTCGCCCGGGAGTCAGGACCACGAGCCGGGCGGGCTGGTTGCCGACCTCCTTGTGCAGGTTCTGTATCGTTGCGAGCGAGACGATGGCCGGGTCGGCCAGGAAGGCGAAGAGGAATCCGTCGCCGGTTTTCAGGAGGAGGCCTTCGGGAACCTCGCGGACGGCATCCATCCGCTGGCCCATCGCGGCCATCAGCCGGCCGACCAGGTCGGCGAATCCGGAGGCCGTCATCGCGCGACCATGGGCCCCACCGTTAAATACGTACAACCGTCAAAGGAACCGATTCGCCGTGGATTTTTCCGAGCTGGCCGCCTACCGACCCCGGCTCGAGAAGCGGTTGCGATCGGACTACGCCGACGCCCGGCGCGGGGCAGGGGCCCCCTTCGGGACCTATCTCGACGATCTCGAGGAGTTCACCCTCCGTGGCGGCAAGCGGTTTCGGGCACTGCTCGTTCTGGCCGGGTACCACCTCGCGACGGGACGTTCGCCCGACGTCGCGCTGCCAGCGGCGGCGGCGCTCGAGCACTTCCAGAGCTGGATGCTCATCCACGACGACATCATCGACCATTCCGAGCAGCGGCGAGGCGGCCCGACCCTTCACCGTGCGCTCCGGGGACGCCACGAGATCGGTCGGCTCCTCGGCGACGCCGAGTCCTACGGGGTCGGACTGGGGATCACCCTCGGGGATCTGCAAGAACCGTTCACGGTCGCAGCGCTCCTCTCGACCCAGGTCCCCGTCGCGCGCCGGCAAGCTGCGCTCGCGGAGTACGTCCGGATGACGCGCGACACCGCGTTCGGGCAGTTGCTCGACATCCAGAACGGAGCGACGCCCGTGGAAGGGATCCGCGAATCCGACGTGCTGCGCGTGCACGAGCTCAAGTCCGCCGTCTACACGGTCGCGTCGCCGCTGCGGATCGGAGCGTTCCTCGGCGGTGGCTCCTCTCCGCTTCTGGCGGACCTGGAAGCGATCGGGATCGACCTCGGCATCGCCTTCCAATTGCGGGACGACATCCTCGGGACCGGCGTCGGCGGCGACCTCTCGGGAAAGAGCGCGAACGATCTCACGGAGGGGAAGCGCACCCTGCTGGTCGTGACGGCCCTCGCCCGCGCCGACCCGGCTGGCCGCGCGGTCATCGAATCGGTCCTGGGCGAGCCCGCGGCGTCGCCGGACCAGGTGCGCGCCGCGCGCGAGCTGATAGTTTCCTCCGGGAGCCTCGCCTACTCGGAAGGCCAGATCGATCGGCTCACGCGACGGGCGTACCGTCGCATCGAGAAGAGCCGCGCCCTGCGTCCCTCCGGGCGCTCGCTGCTGACCGAGATCGGGGACCGACTCGTCCAGCGGGCGACGTAGGACCGACCGTCAGGCCGATCCGCCACCGGTCGTCGCGACACCGGCGGCCTGGAGCGCTTGGGTGAGCTGCTTCTGCATCTCGTCGTAGCGTTCCTTCATGTGGGTCTCTTGGCGCTCGAGGGCCTTGACGCGGACCTCGAGGGTCTCCTTCTCCTCGGACAACAGGTCGGTGACATCCTTCCGGGCCTTCGCCTTCACGAGGAGCCCGCCGATCGGCCGGTAGAGGGTCGAGTCCTCGGGAAGGCCCTCGACCTCTTCGAGGGTCCGGGTCGTCTCGCGTAGCTTGAGGTCCATCTGGAGCCGCTGCTGGCTCAGGCTGGAGAGATCCTGCTGGAGCTTCTGGAACTGCCGCAGATCGTTCTGGAGCTTCGCCGGGATCGCCACGTCGGCGCGAGACCGGGCGCGCAAGATAAGCGCTTCGGCTACGCGATCGCGGCATCGGCGGCGACCCGCTCCGTCGACGCCGTGAGGTCGATCCAACCGAGGAAAGTATTGAGGCCGGCTCGAAGCGCGCCGGTATCCCGCGTCGTGAGACGAACGAGGAGATGCATCGGGTCCGATCGCTCGAGACGCGCCCGCGCTCTCGGGACTTCGCGGGCCGCTTCGGGGCCGAGGGTCCGGAACAGTCGGTCGATCACGGCGGGGTCCGACGACGCGACGGAGATCGTGGCGGTCCACTCGGAAGCGTTCACGCGCTGAGATCGGCCGCGAGCCGAGCGAGAATGCGGTCGGTCTTCGCCGCCGCGCTCTGGACGTATTGGCCCGGGTCGAGGAGCGATCGGATCTCTTCCGGTTGCAGCCACTTGCGGATGATCGGATCGCGCGAGGCGCGGTCCGAGAGATCGACGCCCGGCCCGGCGTCTCGGGTGAGGCCGCGGAGGAGCTCGTGGGCCTCGGAACGAGGGAGGCCTCGAGAGGTCAGTGCGAGCATGAGGTTCTCGGTCATCGTGGCGCCACCCGATTCGGCGAGATGGCGCGCCATCGCGTCCGCATCCACCCGGAGGCCCCGGAACACGTCGGTGAGCTTCGCCAGGATATCGTCCGTCAGGACGAGCGCGTGGGGGAGGACGATCCGCTCGTTCGCGCTATTGGCGAGGTCCCGCTCGTGCCACTGGACCATGTTCTCGAGAGGAGGCAGAGCGAAGGCACGGACCAGGCGGGCGAGCGACGCGACGTTCTCCGAGAGCATCGGATTCCGTTTCTGCGCCATCGTAGAACTGCCCACCTGTCGCCCCTCATCGAACGCCTCCGCGACCTCCGCGATCTCCGTTCGTTGAAGGTTCCGCACCTCCGTCGCGAGCCGTTCGGACGTGCCGGCGATGAGCGCGAGGAGATTGGTGAGCTCCGCGATGCGGTCTCGGCCGACGATCTGGGTCGGGGCCTCATCGGCCGCGAGCGAGAGACGGCGCATGACGCCCGCCTCCACTTCGGCGGCACGTGCACCGAATCCGGCGCCGGTTCCGATCGCCCCCGCCATCTTGCCGACGGCGACGCGGGGTCGGAGCTCGTCGAGCCGATGGCGGTGCCGGACGACCTCGGCCGCGCCGACCGCCATCTTGTAACCGAAGCTCATCGGAACGGCGTGCTGACCGTGCGTGCGCCCGACCTCGGGCGTCGCGCGGTGCCGCTGGGCGAGCTGGATCAGGGCCGTCGCGAGCTGGACCAAGTCGGCCCGGACGACGGCGAGGGCCTCGACGAGCTCGAGGGCGAGAGCGGTATCGGTGATATCGGCGCTCGTCGCGCCGAAGTGGACCCACGCGCCGGCCTCGCCCGCCTTCTCGGCAAGAGCGCGAGTGATCGCCATCACGTCGTGCCGGGTGGAACGCTCGATCTCGTCGACGCGGGCGACCGTGACGCTCCCGGAGTGCGCGGCCGCCGTGATCGCTCGGGCGGCCTCTGGGGGGATCACCCCGAGCTCGGCCTCGCTTTCCGCGAGAGCGGCCTCGACCGCGAGGGCGCGACGCAGCCGCGCCTCGCGGGAGAAGAGCGCCCGCACCTCGGGCCGGCCGTACCGGAACTCGAGCGGACAGATCAGGCTCGGTTCGTCGTCGACCACGGCCGGCGACCCGGTGGTGCCTATATAGACCTGACCCCGGCGGGCGCGCCAAGGACGGGAACCTTATTCCATCGACCCACACGTCCGAGCTACGGAGGTCGTGTGCGGATCCTCGTAGCGCTCGGGGGAAACGCTCTCCAGCGCGCGGGCGGGACCGGTACCTGGGCGGAGGCCACCGCCCAGATGCGCGCGACCGCCCCCGTGCTCGCCGAGCTGGTCCGCGACGGGCACGAGCTCCTCGTCACGCACGGGAACGGCCCCCAGGTGGGCGCCCTCCTCCGACAGAACGAGCTCGCGGAGCGCGAGGTGCCCCCGCGCCCGATGCACGTGCTCGGCGCCGAGACCCAGGGACAGATCGGGTTCCTCATCCAGCAGGAGCTCACGGCGGCCCTCGAGCGCGCGAAGGTGCCGCGCGTCGTGGTCACGCTGATCAGCCGGATCGAGGTCTCGCCGAAAGATCCGGCGTTCAAGCGTCCGACCAAACCGGTCGGCCGGTACTATGATGAGACCGAGGCGCGCATCCTTCGGAAACGCGAGGGATGGGAGCTCGTCTTCGATGGGGCGCGCGGAGGATGGCGCCGTGTGGTCGCGTCCCCCAAGCCCGTCCGATGGGTCGAATCGGCGGCCGTGCGCCAGCTCGTTCGCGCCGGGTGGGGAGATCGGTGGGTGCCGATCATCGCCGGGGGCGGCGGGATCCCGGTCGTGGCGCGTGGGGGCGGGGTCTACGAAGGCATCGACGCCGTGATCGACAAGGACCTGACGGCAGCGCTCGTCGCGTCGGAGCTGGGCGTCGAGGTCCTGGCGATCGTGACGGACGTCTCCGGTGTGGCGACCGGATTCGGAAAATCCTGGGAGAAGTGGCTCGGGGATACCACGCCGGGGGAGCTGCGTGAGTGGCTCGCCCGCGGGGAGTTCGGCGAGGGGTCGATGGCCCCGAAGGTCTCCGCGGGCCTCTCTTTCCTCGATCACGGCGGACGACGGTTCGTGATCACGGACATCCCCTCGCTCGGCCGTGCGCTCCGGGGCGAGGCCGGCACTCGGGTCAGTCGGGACTAACGGGGCCTAGGTCGCGCGTCTTGACCCTCGCGTTCCATCCATGCGCCGGGCGAGTCGGTGGACCCCCGAGCCGTACTGGAGCGCCCGCTTCGGCGCGTCGACGAGGAGGGCGGGTAGTCCGAGGAGGGCAGCAGTTCGCCGCAACGCGATCTTCGGTGGCTCGTCCGCTGCGGGCGGGTCGGACTCCCGCGCGAGTTCCACGACCCTCGAATCGAGGAAGGGCGAGCGCAGTTCGAGTCCGATCGACCGTGCCATCCTCTCGGCCCGGGGCCACTCATGCGCCACGAGCATCTCCCAATCGATCCGGGCCCGCTCCCGCGCTGCCACGCTCGGGAGCCCACGAAAGTGGGCGTAGCCATAGAACAGCTCGTCCGCCCCTTGCCCGACGACCACGCGCGGTCCGTTCGCATGCGCGAGCCCGATCGCGAGGGCGAGGTTCACGCTCCGCAGCGGCTCAGCGAGACCCTCGAGCTCGACGCCAAAGCGGGCGCGGACGTCCGCGACGCTTGCCACGTCGATTGTCACCTCGGTGAGGGGGAGGCCGAGCAGCGCAGCGCCGGCGCGCGCGGCCACCGGGTCCTTCGCGTCCTCGGTACCGATAACGAGCAGGCGGACCGGCAGGACCGGCTTCAGTAGGAACGCAACGAGTGACGAATCCAGGCCGCCCGAGTAGAGCACCGTGGCGCTGCTCGCGGAGCGAGCGCACTCGGCCACTGCGTCCCGAAGGGCGGTGCCCAGCCGCACCTTCATCCTCTCGAAGTCGCTCCCCTCCTCTCGAGGAATCCCCGGCATGCGGTGCGGACACGGCGTCAACTATTATCCCGTTCCGCGCTCCCCGCGGCGGTTGTCCCATGGTCGAACCGTCCTCGCCCACCCCGCCCGCCCCGACGCTGAAGGGCGGCCGACGGGCGGTCTACGTCGACCGCGACGGCACGGTCAACCCCGACCTGCGGTATCTCAAGGACGCGGATCGGCTCGAGGTCTACAAGGGAGTCGCGGAAGCGGTCCGGCTCCTGCGGTTCCACGGATACCTGGTGGTCTGCATCACGAACCAATCCGGCATCGAGCGCGGATTCTACTCGGCGGAGGACGTCGAGCGGATCCACCGTCGCGTGAACGAGATCCTCGGAGTGGCGGGCACTTCGATCGATGCGTTCTACTACTGCCCGCACGCGCCCGAGACGGGTTGCCGGTGCCGTAAGCCCGGGACCGAGCTGTTCGAGCGGGCGGAGCGGGAGCACGGGATCGCCCGCGCCGGCTCCGCGATCATCGGCGATCGGAGCCTCGACATCGAGGCGGGCGACCGGCTCGGTCTGTTGACGGCCCTCGTGCCGTCACCGGGACACGACGCCGAGGTCGTGCGCGAGCTCGCGGAACGGAAGATCCGTCCGGATATCACCGCTCCCACGATGCGCGCCGCGGCCGCGCGGATCCTCGCCATCGGGTAGCGATCACCTACGGGCAAAGCTTCTAACTACGGTCTCTCCTCCGACCGTGGGGCCGACCGTGGTCCTTCCTATTTTTCTGGCCGCTCTAGGGGTCGGCGTCACCGTTGTGCTCGCAGCAGCGGCGACGCTGACGCGCGCCCTTACCCCCTGGGCCGGTGCCGTCGCGGCGGCGTTCGGATCGATCGTGGTGGTCGTCGGAGGCTTCCCGTTCCTGGGCCTCATGGTGCTCTTCGTGATCGCGAGCGTGCTCGCGACGCGCTACGGGTTCGAGGAGAAGCGTCGGGCGAAGGTGCACGAGGGGATCGAGGGCGAACGCGGCGTATCGAACGTGCTCGCGCACGTGATCATCCCGACCGGGCTCGTCGTCGTCGCCGCGTCGGCTCCCGCCGCCCTTCCGACCGCGACCCTGGCCCTGCTCTACACCGCGGCCCTCGCGTTCGGAGCGTCGGACACCTTCGCGAGCGAGTTCGGGGTCTTGGCGGGACGGGCGCGCAGCATCCTCACGTTGGAGCCGGTGCCCGCCGGGACCAACGGCGGCGTGTCCGCGATGGGCGAGGTCTGGGCTCTCGTCGGCGCGCTCACGACGGCCCTCCTTGGCCTCGCGCTGTTCCTCGGCTTTTCGACCCGTATCCCGTCCGCCGGGGTCCTCCTCGGCGTGGCCACGATGGCAGGATTCCTGGGATGCCAGATCGACAGCATCCTCGGCGAGACCCTCGAGAACCGGGGTTGGCTCACGAAAGGAACGACGAACCTTCTCGGGATGGGCTCGAGCGTGGCGATCGCCGGCGCCGCGTTCCGATTGCTCGGAGGATCGTGGTGACGCGCGCCCGGGGCAGCGTCGTCCTCCTCTCCGGTGGCATGGATTCGGCGACGTGCCTCGCGATCGCCACCCGGCGCGATCCCCCCGTTCACGCCCTCACCGTCCTCTACGGTCAGCGCCACGGCCGCGAGGTCCGTAGCGCGCGCGCCCTCGCCGCACGCTACGGGACCGCTTCGCACTCCGTGGTCCGGCTCCCGATCGGATCCCTCCTCGCTTCGTCCCTGACGGATCGATCGGCGTCGCTCCCCTCGCGTCAGGGACCTCGCTCGAAGCGGATCCCCAGCACGTACGTCCCCGCCCGGAACACGCTCCTGCTCGCCCTCGCCCTCGGCGTGGCAGAGTCACGACGGGCGCGGGCGATCTACCTCGGAGTGAACGCCATCGACTACTCCGGGTATCCGGATTGCCGACCGGAGTTCCTTCGGGCGTTCGCCCGGTTGGCGAAGTTGGCGACCCGGGTGGGCGTGGAAGAGAACTGGTCGCCCGAGATCCGGGCTCCTCTGCTGCGACTCGGCAAGGCCGAGATCGTCCGGATGGGCGAGCGACTCGGCGTCCCGTGGGAGCTCACCTGGAGTTGCTACGCCGGCGGTCGGCGCCCCTGCGGCCGATGCGACTCGTGCCGGCTGCGCGCGAAGGGCTTCGGGGATGCCCGTGTCGAGGATCCCGCGGTCCGTCGAGCGAGCCGGCGAAAGGGCCCAGCCGCTCCGGCGCCCCGCGCGTCAGCTTCTTATCGGTAGACTCATCTCGGCGAGTGAGGGAGAGGAATGAGCGTCGCAGCGGACTTCAGGAAGTTCTTGTTTTCGGGCAGCCTGATCTTGATGGCCGTCGCCTTCGTCGTCGGCTTGGCCATCGTTGGGTTGATCGGCGCCCTCGTTGCCGACATCATCAACCCGCTCATCGGTGCCGCGGTGCACGTGAATTTCAATGATCTCGGGATCCTCACCCTCAACGGCAGCCCGATTCTCGGTGGGGCGTTCCTCGGATCGCTCATCAACTTCGTCATCCTGATGGCCGTTGTCTTCTTCCTGATCGCCTATCCGTACCAGCTCTCGCAGGACCGCAAGGCGGCCCGGACCGCCGCCGCGCCCCCGACCACCCGGGACTGTCCCGCATGCTGCAACGCGATCTCCGTGAAGGCCACGCGCTGCGGCTTCTGCACCTCGACGGTGACACCCTCCTTGCCGTAGCGACGACCGGGCAACCCCCGCCAACAGCGAGGTCCCCACCCGCGCGGGCACTATGGGCCGGCGAGGGCCGGGAACCGAGGCGCGGAGTCTGAGCCGCTCGGTTGGGGCGCGATCACATGCGCTCGGGAGCGTCGAGTCCGAGCAGGCCCAGCGCGTTCGCGAGGGTGATCCGGCTCGCGGCGACGAGCGCGATCCGGCTCGCCCGTTCGGTTCCCGCGGTCAACACCGGGGTCGACTCGTAGAACCGGTTGAACTGCTCGGCCAGGTCGTGCGCGTACCCCGCGAGCGTGTGGACATGGGTCGTCCGCGCGACGTAAGCGACGACGCCGGGCAGGCGGGAAAGCTGCCGGACGAGCGCGCGTTCGTCCGCGGTTCCGAGGAGCGCCGGATCGAACGCGGGTCGTTCGGGAACGCCCTCGGCCTTGCGGAGAAGGCTCGAGGCACGCGCGTAGGAGTACTGGAGGAACGGACCGCTGCGGCCCTCGAAGGACAGCGCGTCCTCCCACCGGAACTGGACGACCTTCTCGGGTGCCACGCGCAGGATGTGATACCGTACCGCCGCGGCGCCCACCGACTGCGCGATCGCGTCCACTTCGGCGTCCGGCAGACCCTCGCGGCGCGACCGAACCTCGCCCTTGGCCCGCTCGATCGCCTCGTCGAGGAGATCGTCGAGATAGACGACCTTGCCCTGGCGGGTGGACATCCGACCGCCCTCGGGGACGGTGATGTCCTGGTAGATCACGTACTCCGGGCGCCGAGACTCGCCGATCTCGGCCAGCATCGCCTCGAGCGTCCGTGCATGCAGGTGGTGGTCCTGGCCCAGGACGTCGATCGCACGGACGAACCGAGCGAACTTCGAGAGATGGTAGGCGATGTCCCGGGTGGGGTAGAGCGTGGTCCCATCCGGCCGGGTCACGATGATCCGGGCGTTCTCCTTGGGAAGACCGTAGGAGGAGGTGTCGAGGGCCGAGGCACCGTTCGCCTCGGTCACCGCGTGAGGGGCCTTCCGCAATCGGTCGACGACACGCTCGACATCGCCGTTGCGCAGGAAGGAGGACTCCCAGACGAACTCGTCGAACCGTATCCCGATCCGTGCGAGCGAGGCCGACATCCCGCCCAGCACCGCTTCCGCGATCGTGTGGTGGTTCGGGACATCGCCACCGGTCTCGAGTCTCCGGCTGATGTCCTGGACCTCGGTCGCGGCCTCCGGGTGCGTCTTCAGGTACTTGCTCACCGCGGGGTACGGGCGACCGTAGCGAACGTCGGGCCGCAGCGCTGCCTCCGCCTCCGGCGTAGTTCCCTCGACGGTCGCGGCGATCTCCGGCGGCCACGAGTCTCTCGGCTTGGACCAGATCCACGTCACCATCGCGGCCTGTCGGCCCACGTCGTCGACATAGTACTGGGTCGTGACGGCGGAGCCGGTCGCACGCAGGACGCGCGCGAGGGTGTCACCGATAATCCCGTTCCGTACCCGGCCGACGTGGAACGGACCCGTCGGGTTCGCGCTAGTGTGCTCGACGCAGACCGGCGTGAGCGGTCCCGTGAGAGTGCCCCACGCTCCGCCCCGAGCGAAGATCGCGCCCAGTGTGGCGGCCGTCAGGGACACCGGATCGGCGGTGAAGTTCGCAAAGCCGTTGACCGCGCTGCTGCGCACGATGCCTGGGAGGGCGGGAAGGCCCCGGACGAACTCGTCGGCGAACTCCGCCGGCGATCTCCCGAGCGCCTTCGCCGGTCGGTGAAGGGCGAGCGCGAGGTCGCCGTGCGCGCTGCCCGATCGGTCCAGCTGGGTTCGGATCGATGCGGGGTCCGCCGGAGCTTTCAGCTCGGCGAGCCGGACCGAGAGCGCGAGCACGAGCGGATCGACGATCGCATCCCAGGGATCGTCGGCGATGGTCGGAGCATCGGGACCGTGCGGCGTCGATATCGTCACCGAGAGCAATCGTAAAGCGGAACGGCCATCATAACGATTCCTCGTGGCCGCCCTTCTTCTCGTCCGGTACGGTGAGCTTGCGCTCAAGTCACCGCCCGTCCGGCGGGAGTTCGAACGCACGCTGCGCCACAACGTGCTGGAACTGTTCCTCGCGGCGGGCGAGACGTGCCGGCTGCGCTCGGACCACGGCCACCTCTACGTCGAGGCCGACGACGCCGCTCGCGCGATCCGGATCATCCGCCGCGTCTTCGGCGTCACCTCGGTGAGCCGCGTCGTCGAGGTCGCGACCGATCCCGCGGCGATCCGTGGGGCGACGATCGAGATGGCGGACCCGCTCCTCACGGACGGTCGGTCCTTCGCGGTTCGCGCCCGTCGTACCGGTCAGCACCCGTTCACGAGCCAGGAGCTCGCGGCGTCGGTGGGCAGTGATCTGCTCGACCGGTTCGCCGACCGGCATCTCCGAGTGGATCTCGACCATCCCGAGGTCGAGCTCTTCGTCGAGGTCCGAGACGCGCGGACCTACCTGTACCTCGATCGCGAGGCCGGGCCGGGCGGACTTCCGCTCGGCGTAGCCGGCCGTGTCGCAGCCCTGGTCGACGGGCCGCGGGGGGCTCTGGGAGCCTACCTCCTGATGAAGCGGGGGTGCAAGTGCGCGGTCGTCCCGACCACGGTCGGGGCAGCACTTGTCGAGAACGTCCTACGACGGTTCGATCCGAAAGCCCGCGTGGCCGATACCGTCGTCGACCCGGCCGCGGCCGACGGACCGCTCGCGCTCCTCGCCGACGAGACGCACGCGGACGGAGTCGTCCTTCCGCTTCTTGTCGACGATTACCCGGCGGCCAAGGAGCGCTGGGGGGAACGGGTCGTCTTTTCTCCCACGGTGGGTCTCACCGACGAGGAGGTGGAGGGGCGATGGCGCGCCGTCGAACGGCTCGCGGCGTAAAGACGGTCGGGCTCAGGCCGTTCGTCGTCGAGGACGTCGCAGCGGCCGGCCGCAACGCCACGGCCCCCGATCCGTCGGCCCCCTCCGTGAGCCTGGCGGGTCGAGAACTTCTTGATGAACGCGTCCGGGCTTGGAAGGAGGAGCGTGCCCGGTTCGAACGCTCTCGACGGCCGCGTGCTCCGGTCGCCACCGCACGGGATCCGACGATCGCCGACCGCGAACCGTAACCCGGACCGGGCCGTAGGGCTCCGAACGGTGGACGGTCGAGGGCCCGCACGACGCCCGCTCCCCTCGGACAAAGACTTAAGAACCGTGCCCGGGTGGGCGCGTCCACCCAGGAGGGCCCCGTGCCGCACTGGTCCGTTACCGGGACATTCTTAGCCCGCCGTTGGGATTGGCAGACGTTCACGAAGAGCTGCGAGGCCCCGTCGGCCGACCAGGCGCGTGAGTGGGCGCTCTCCGAGATCGGTGGGTGCCACGGGGTCAAACGGACACGGATCCGGATAGGCACCGTGACCGAGGTCCAGGCCTGAGAATGGCGACCGCCCCCGTCACGGAGCAACAGGTCCAGGACGACCTGATGCGGCTCGACGCGTACCGCAGTCAGCTCAATCAGCTCGTTCAGCAGCACCAGTACCTGGCCGCATCGCGCGGCGACCATCTGCGGGCCAAGGAGGCCCTCGAGGGCCTCGATCGCGTCGGGGACGCCTCCGAGCTCCTGATCCCGGTCGGGGGGGAGACGTACGTCCACGGTCACCCGGCCGCGGGACGTAAGGTCCTCATCGGCGTCGGGTCCGGCGTCGTCGTGGAGCTCGAGCGGCCTAAGGTCATCGAGATCCTCGCCGAGCGCCTCACAAAGATCGACCAGGCCGCCCAAGAGCTCGAGGGCCAGATCCGCGGGCTCGACGAGCGCGTGCAGCTCCTCGCCCGACGGATCGACTCGGTCACGCAGGGAAGCGGATCGTACGAAACCTCGGGACCAGCGTCGGACGATGTGGGCATCGATTAAGGCCAAGCTCGGGATCGGTCGGAAGCCCGACGCGACCCCCGCGGCCGGTGAGTCTGCTCCCGCCGCCTCCGGAACGAACGAGGTCGCCTTCACCGACAGCTGGCTGGGCGCTAGGATTCGCGAAGGGAAGTTGGACGAGGTCCTGGACGACCTCGAGATCGTGCTCCTGCAATCCGATGTGGCCGTTCCCGTCGTCGAAAAGATGCGGAAGAACCTCAAGCGCGACCTCGAGGGCAAGAAGCTCAAGCTCGGCACGGACGTCGAGGGCGCGATCCGGACGAGCCTCGAGGGCTCGGTCCGCCAGATCCTCTCGAAGCCCGGCCTCGATCTGGTGGTCACCGCCCGCGGTCACGAGCCGAAACCGTACATCGTCCTGTTCGTGGGCGTGAACGGTACCGGCAAGACGACCACGGTCGCGAAGATCGCCGTGCGACTGCGCGACGCCGGGCTCGGGGTCGTCATTGCCGCCGGCGACACGTTCCGCGCCGGGGCGATCGAACAGCTCCTCGTTCACGGGGAGAGGCTGGGGATCCGGGTCGTCCGTCAGCAGGAGGGCAGCGATCCCGCGGCCGTCGCTTTCGACGCGGTCGAGCACGCGCGCGCGAAGAAGGTCGACGTGGTCCTCATCGACACCGCGGGCCGCCAGCACACGAACGAGAACCTCATCCAGGAAGCAAAGAAGATCCGTCGTGTCGTCTCCCCCAGCTTGACCCTCTTCGTCGGGGACGCGCTCTCGGGCAACGATGTCGTCGAGCAGGCACGTCTCTTCGACGAGGCCCTCGGGGTCGACGGTCTCGTCCTGACGAAGCTCGACGCGGACGCCAAGGGCGGCGCGGCGCTCAGCGCGACGTTCGTGACCGGAAAGCCGATCCTGTTTGTCGGCGTAGGACAAGGGTACGCCGACCTCAAGCCGTTCGACCCTGAGTGGATGGTCCAACGCCTATTCTCCGAGGGTACGGCCGCGTGAGCGCGATCCTCGAGGTCGTCCTCGTTCGACCCAAAGAGGACGGGAACGTCGGCGCGATCGCCCGGCTCGCCAAGAACTTCGGAGTCCAACGGATCTCGATCGTCCGACCGCGGGCCCCGCTCGGCCCGGAGGCGCGACGGCGCGCGATGGCCGGTCTTCCCCTTCTCAAGAACGCACGCGTCGTCGCCACGTTCGACGAGGCGATCGCGGACGCCGACCTCGTCGTCGGCACCACCGATCTGTCGACCGGCCGATCGACCGCCTATCTCCGGCGCTCGATGAGCCCCGAGCGCTTGGGTGAGGTCGTCCGACCGATCGTCGGCCGGGTCGCGCTCGTCTTCGGCCCCGAGGACAACGGGCTCGATCGCGACCAGCTCCATCGCTGCGACGTGCTCGTTCACATCCCGGCGCGGCGCGAGTTCCCCACGCTGAACCTTTCGCACGCCGTCGGGATCGTCCTGTACGCGACGCTGCGCGCGAACGGCCCGGCGGATCCGGAGTCGACCCCGGCGCCTGAAGTGCTCGAGCTCCGGGGCCGGGAAAAGGAGCTCCTCCTCGATCGATTGGGGGATCTGGCCGACCGGACCGGCTACCCGCGGCACAAGCGACGGGGGCTCAACCTCATGTTCCGGCGCATCTTCGGTCGTGCGACACCCACCGAATCCGAGTACCGGATGTTGCTCGGTTTCGTCAAGAGCGTCGATCGTTTGACGAGGAAGACCCATGGCTGAACCGACCGACTGGATCCGAGTGCGCGGAATGGGGAGAGAGCGGTTCGCCGGCTACTTGTCGGAGTACCTGACCGCCCTCGGTTACTCGGTCGAGCGCAGCGAATCGACCGATCCCGCCGAGACACGGGTCGCCGCGACACTCCAACGGATGAACCCCGCGATCCCGGAGAGCGCGCGGGTCCTCTCGTTCCGGCTCACGCCCACCAGCGGAGGCGCCGCGGTGGTCTGGGAGGCCCCCACGAGCGTTCCCGACGCCGATCGTCCGCGGCTCGACCGCATGGTGCGCGAGTTCGTCCAACATCTCGAGCGCGCGGTACTCACGGAGAGCCACGCGACTGCGAAAGTCGTCCCTCCGCCGTCCCCTCGCCTCCCGTGGACCGCGTCTCTTCCGTAGAAAACGCTCCGGGGGGGCAGCTTTATAGTGGGGGCTCGGGTCCCCCCGCGCACCCGCCGATGTCCCAGTCCGCGTACCGCTACATTGCGAAGTCGTTCCGCCTCACGCTCGGGCCGGAAGGCGCGGCCCTCCGGCACGAGCGCCTGCTCGCATGGCGACGCGAGAACACGGTCACCCGGTTGGAGCGACCGACCCGGCTCGACCGCGCCCGCGCGATCGGCTGGAAGGCGAAGCGGGGCTTCATCCTGGTCCGCGTCCGCGTCCGCCGAGGCGGGCAGCGCCATCGGGCCATCATCGCGGGACGGAGACCCAAGAGGAAGGGTATTCTCCGGATGACCCTCTCGAAGAGCCTGCAGAGCATCGCCGAGGAGCGGGCGCAAAAGCACTACCCGAACCTCGAGGTCCTCAACTCCTACTGGGTCGGCGAGGACGGCCAGCAGAAGTTCTACGAGGTCATTCTTCTCGATCCCGCGGCGCCGGAGATCATCTCCGACCCCCAGGTCCAGTGGATCACCTCGGCCGCCCACAAGGGACGGGTCTATCGCGGTCTCACTCGATCCGGTCGCGACGGTCGCGGCCTCCGGTGGAAGGGGAAGGGAACCGAACGCTTCCGACCCTCGCGCGCCCGGAACCGGCGCGACACTCGCCGCACCCAGAGCAAGGTCATTCCGTAGTCGGGCGCTTGCGCGCCGACTCCGATTCGATCTCCGCGAGCCAGTGCTCCAGCGGCACGTTCAATTGTTCGGCGGTCCGACGTGCCCACCCCGCGATCCCTTCGACGTGGACGAGCTCGCCGCGGAGCACGCGCGCGAGGCGACGACGGAAATCGAGGTCCAGGTCGACCTTTGTCGCTTCGAGGAACTCGCGGAGCCGTTGGGCGAGGCGTCCCCCCTCGGCGTCCCAGTCGGTCAGCAGGATGACGCGTTCCGCTTCCCGCGTGAGCGAGTGGGCGACGCCGCCGAGCGATCGCCCGCGATGGAGGACGACCACTCGGCCGTCGATGCCGAGTCGGGCGAGCGCCCGCCGGTCCCGTTCCCCCTCGACGACGATAACGGTCGATGGGGAACGGCTCGCCTCGAGGAGCTCCGCCCACAGCTTGAGGAACTCCGGCCAGACCGACTGTCGTCCGCTCACGGTTCCCATGCGCGACCGGCCGGACGGCACCGCGGGGCGGGCTCTCCAGCGCCCATCGAGCCCACAACTCCTATAGCGTTCCCCCTCCCTCGGGGCGGCACGGACCCCGACCGTGGCCGATCACTACACGCGCCTGCTCGAGTGGCGTCGCGAAGAGGCCGCCGCGCGCGGTTTGCATAAGCTCCCCCACGATTTCTACACCAGTACCCAGTCGTACCTCGCCGAGACCCGCGCCACCTTCGAAGCGGAGCTGCGGCAGAACCCGGCGGGCAAGAAGGGGGACGTCGCGCGCCAGACCTACCAGCGGGCGGCGCAGATCGCACGCGACGTGGTCGAGGCGCGGATGATGAAGGTCCTGACCCTCGCGTTCCAGTCGAGCGTCGGCACCGGTCGCGAGCTCTCGAACGCGCTCCCGGAAGAGCGGGTCCTCTTCGACCGGCTCGTCGACGGACTCCGCAGCCACCGCCAGGACGTCGCCCCCTTCTTGGAATCCACCGCGGCAGCGCCGGTCGCGGTCGCCGCTGGCCCGGCACCTTCGGCCCCACCGCCCACTGAGCCGACTGGGGCGAGCGCCGCCGGAGGACCCGGTCGACCGACCGTCGTGGTCCGTATCTTGCGGGACGCGCCTCCGATCGAGCTCGGCTCGGGCACCCTCGAGCTCCGGAAGGAGGACGTCCTCAATCTGCCCGCCGAGACCGCGAAGCTGCTGATCCAGGCGCAGGTCGCCGAGCGCGTGACCCCCGCCGGACCACCGCGCGTCACGTAGCGGGTAGGGTGTCGCCCGCCGACCACTCGATCACTCGGAACGACTCGAACCCGAAGAGTAGGTTCTTCGCCGCGAGGCGCAGCCGGACCTCCGCCTCCGGGCCTCCGACGGCCGCGAGCGCGGATTCGAGCCGGCGTTCGAACCCCCAGCGGCGGAGCGCCTCCCGCTGGGGTCCGCAGAATCGCTCCACCAGGCCGGCGGATGCGGCGGCGGAGCGAACCCGGGTGAAATCCACGAAGGTGCTCAGATCGGAGTACCCCGGTCGATCGAGCGGATCGGGAAGGGTCCGGTGTCCCCGGATCGCCTGGAGCGTACCGCGCGGACGTCCGAGGAGAAGGTCCGGCTCCTCGGCCCCGTAGTCGAGAACAATCGCCGTCCCCTGCGTGAGGTGGTCCGCCAGTTCTCGGACGAATCCTTCCGCGCTCGGGGCGAACTCGAGGATCGCGCCGTCGGGGGCGATCTCGGGCAACGGCATTCCGACGACCGGGCGAAGATCGCTCTCGGCCGCGACGAACCGGTCTTCGTTCCACCGGACACCGAGCTCGCGCCATCTTCCAGTACCGTAACGAAGGCGGCGGGCCGGCTGGGCGTCGAGGAGCTCGTTCGCGATCACTACGCCCCGGAAGGGACCGTCGGTCGAGAGGGCTTCCGCCACGCGGACCCGGGCGCTCGCCGCCGCCTCGGCGAGGCGCTGCACGGCCTGCTCGCGCAGCGCGCTGGATCGCTCGACGAGCAGGTACTCCCAGTTCGCGTCCGCGGGGAGCCTCGCGTCGAGCGCGTCGATCATCGACCGTGCGAGCGTCCCGTCGCCCGGCCCTACCTCGACGACGCGGAACCCGAACGGACTTCCCAACCGGACGAATTCTGCGGCGACCCGGTCCGCGAGCGTCGCCCCGAAGAGCGGGGAAACGTGGGCGGCGGTGTAGAAATCGCCGGCGGGCCCGATCCGACGATCGGGGGCGTCGTAGTAGCCGGCGCCGGGCAGGTAGAGCGCTATGGCCTGGAACTGGTCGAACGGGACGAACCCCGTCGGATCGGCGCGTCGACGGATCGCTTCGGCGACCGAGGCGAGGCGCGCCGCCTCATCGGGGACCGGTGCATTGGGGTCCGACGGCACTCGAACGGCCCCCGGTCCTGGCGACGACGCGCACGCTCAGCCGATGTAGCCGAGGTCCTCGCGCGGCTGCTCGCGGGTCGCCTCGGCCGGCTTCTGCTCGGCGTCGTGGATCTTCTGGGCGATCCGGTCGATCTCCTTGGCCTTCGCCTCGAGTTCGGAGAAATCGACGGTGAGGCCGAGGACGGTCGATAGGACCTTGAGGACCGCTTCCGCACTGCGCGGGTCGACGAAGTAGCCGCTCGTCTCGCCCATCAGGCAGACCCCCTCCATCCCGAAGGTCCGGCCGAGGCCCAGGAAGAGACCCGAGGCACCGATGAGGCCGCCCCCCGGGTCGTTGCGCGAGAAGACGACACCCGCCTTCTTCATCGCCTCGACGCGCGCCGAGGTCGTAGCCGCGCCGAGCACGCGCGGGTTCTCGACGACGTGGCCCTGGGCGAATCCCGCGAGCGTGTAGACCTCCTTCACACCGAGGGCAGCGCAGAACTCGAGCACCCGGTAGGTGAGCTCGTACTGGCCTTCGGGCGAGATCCCCTGGTAGTCGCCTCCGAGGATGATCACATCGCGCTCCCCGGCCTTGGTCCCGCGGCGGTACGAGAGCTCGTTCGAGACGAGGCGGATGATCCCCTCCTCGCTCACATAGACCTGGGGCGGGAAGTGCTTCGAATAGATCGAAGCGATCGGCTTCGCCTTGAGCTGTTCGCGGAGGTAGTCCGCGGCGAGCTTGCCGACGTTCCCGACGCCGGGCAGTCCTTCGACGAGGACCGGGTCCTTGAGCTCGGGCTTTTCCGTGACGCGGAAGAGGACGTCGTCCATTTCGAGAGAACTCCGCCCTTGGACCGGGGGAGCGTAGATAATGCTTCGCTAACGGGGCGGTGCGTCTGCGCCGCCGGCGGAGGTGGCGACGGCGGCGAGACCGTCGTCGGTCACCCGGAGACGCCAGCGGCCGGTGCGGTCCGGCCGATCCCCCAGCTTCCGGACGGAGACGAGGATCGACGGCGGGTCATCGGTGGAGTCGGTCTTGAGCTCGAGGACGACGTCGGCCAGCTCCTCGAGCTGCGTGCGCGCCGCCGCACCGGCCGGATCGTCCTGGAGCACGAGGAGGGCCTGCCCACCGTACTCCTGGGCGAGACGACGGATGTGACGCGCCACGCGGGCCACCTGGGCCGGTTCGGCGAGCTCCAGGAAGAGGTCCAAAGAGTCGAGGACGAGGCGGAACGGACCGTCGATGGTCGCGAGATCGGCGAGCAGCCGGTTCTCGAGGTTGAACGTGCGGCGCTGGACCGGCATGCTCGGAGCGCCGGCGAGATCCCGATATGTGAGCCCACGCTCGCGGGTCCTCGAGACCTCGATGTCCCGCTTCAGGACCCGGTCGTAGTACTCGGCCGCGAGATCGACCGCGTTGAGGCCCTCGGTCTTCCACCCGAACCCGGCGAAGGCGCGCGCGACGTCCTCGGAGCGTTCGTACGTAGTGTAGTAGAGGACCGGCGATCGGCCGATGCCCGCGTGGGCGAACTGCTTGGCCAGGAGCGACGCGCCGCCGCCCGATCGACCCTCGACGACCCCGAGCCAGCCGGCGGCGAGTGTGCCGCGGATCGCCTCGTCGAGTTCGGGAACGCCGAGGAGGGCGGGCGTCTCCGCCATCCTACGTTCCTCCCCGACCGACGTCGATCGTCTCGTCGACGACGAGGGCGAGCATCTGGTCGAGGTCGGAGGTCATCTCCTCGCTGACCGAGAGAACGATGGCGAGGACCTGTCGGCTCTTCAGGTTCGTCAATAGGATATGGAAGAACTCCGACAGGAGGTCGGGCGGATTGTGGATCGCGAGCGAGTTCACCGAGTCGATGACGACGATCGACCGGCTCGACGGATGCCGCCGAAGGAGGTACTCGACGCGGAGCATGATGTCCTCGAGCATCCGCGGGCTCTCGATGTACGTCGCGTTCGGGAGCGGGTCCCGATAGTTCATCATGATGTGGCTGATCGCGTCGACGAAGGACAGTCGGTCCATCTTCACGTCGAGCGCCTGGGCGAGCGACCAGACGAGCGCGGACGGGTTCGTCACGGAAACGTAGATCGTGTGGGCGTTCGTCTCGCTCCCGATGTCGCGCAGCGTCGCCGACAGGACGGCGAAGTACTGGTCCGCGTACTCGCGCGGCTCGATCCGAACGGCGACGGCCGCGCCGTTGCCGAGCTGGCGCAATCGGTCGCTGATGTCCACGGTCGGCATCTACGACCCCTCCGGCCGACCGCCCTTGAGGTGCGGTGCCATGAGGAGCCCGATCGGCGTGAGGCCGATCACGTACTGGGCGCGCGAGTGCGAGGTCCCGCGCATCTTGACGATCTGGAGGACCCGGATGATGTCTCCCTGACGGCGCGTGTTGCCGAGGAGGATCACGCCGTCCACGATCGCCTCCTCGACGCCGTACAACGAGAGCCGTCCGGGAGTCGGGCCGACCTCGCTCACGAGCAGGGTGGTGCAGTCGAGCTGGGAGAGTTCCTGGCCCAGCTTCAGCATGAAATCGCGGATACGCTCCTCGCGCCGGATCCGGTAGCACACGGAGGTCAGCGAGTCCAGGACGACCCGTCGCGCCCCGAGCTCTTTCACGAGCCCTCGGATCGTCAGGATAAGCAGATCCGTATCCTCGACGGTGAACTCCTCGCGGTCCAACCCCAGCCGGTCGTAGATCACGGGCACGTCGACGAACGACAACGACCCGTTCTCGACGAGCTCGGGACGGAAGAACTCGAATGCCGAGAGGTTCTGAATCAACTTCCCCGAGGTCTCGGTCACCGACAGGAACAGGCACTTCTCGCCGCGCTCGGCCCCGCGAACCAGGAACTCGAGTGAGAGCGTCGTCTTGCCCGAGCCGACCGTCCCCGACACGAGGATCATGTTGCCGCGCGGAATCCCGCCCCCGAGAATGTCGTCGAGACCCTCGATCCCGGTCGCACACCGGCCGCGCGCCTCGGGCGTCGCCCCGGGTTCGTGTGCGCCGAGAGAAGCCATTGGGCGAACAAGGGGGGGCGCTCCCTAATAGAATTACTCCGTCAGGGCCGGCTCGCCGCGGATCCGCGGCCCCGCCATCGCCGGGAGGCGTCGTCGAGCTCCCGCGGGTCGACGCCCGGGCCGAGCAGACGTTCGAATCCCGCCCGCCCCACCTCCCAGTAGGTCCCCTGCTCGTCGCGATCGGAACGGAGCAGGACCCCTTCCTCGCGCAAGCGCCGGCCGAGCGACCGTACCTCTTCGCCCGGCGGATCGAAGATCGCGCGGAGTTCGTCGAGGAGGATCCGGACCGCAACGCCGTTCTCCGAGTCCAGGATCTCGGACCAGATCGCGAGGATCATCGTGCGCAAGACCGGCACCAGCCCCGGTCGGAGGCCGGTTTCGGTAGTCGTGGCGCCAATGCTCGCGGGAACGGCAGCGGTCTCGATCGCCGAACGAGGGAGAAACCGGGAGGCGGCGTCGCGCACTGCCTCGAAGCGTGAGTCCCGATCGTCCGGCGCCCGTTCGACCGGCGGATCGGTCCGGACGACGAGGACGCGTTCTCCCTTCCCCAGCAACGCGATGGCGTGGCCTGGGGGTTGTGACCAGAACGCTTCGGGGCGGAGCCGCGGGAGCATCCGGCCGAGGTCTCGAGCATCCGTCGGGGACCCGCGGAACACGAGGAAGTCCGCCACGTTCGTCTGCACGGCCATCCGGACCGCCTCCGGCAGACTGTCGAGCGACTGGGTGGCCATCCAGACGTGCAGGTTCGCCCGCCTACCGAGACGGAGCATCTCCGCGACGGAGTCGTGGGCGTACCACTGCACCTCGTCCAAGATGAGAAAGGTCTTGCTCGCATCCGGCGACGCGAGTCGCTCGCTCCAGAACAGCGCGAGGTACACCGCGAGCAGGTAGCGAGCGGCGTCCTCGCCGACGATCGCGGCGTCGCCGGTGAGAACGGTGATGCGCCCCGGGGCGAACATCTCCGCTACCCGGAACCGCGCCGTCGGATCGCCGAGCATCGAGCGGAGGACCGCTCGATCGACGAGCTCGGCGAGCAGCCGGCGGCTTCCGTCGACCTCCTCGGGACGCTCGCGGACCCGCGCCGCCAGCTCCTCGAACGCCTCGAGGGCCTCGTCGGGGACGCCGACCGGACGACGGGACGCCGTCGTGAGAAGACGGGGGAGGTCGGCGAGCGTGGCCCCTGGGAGGAGCGCCGCGGCGCGCAGCGTCGCCCGAACGGTTTCCTCGATACGGGGGCCCCAGAACGCCGTCTCCGTGAACCGTCCGGCGCGGATCCGTCGCAGCGCCGATACGAGATCGCTCACGCACCGGTCGGCGGAGGCCGGGGTCCGACCCGAGCTGCGCAGGGCGGCCAAGAGGTCCAACGCCACCGGGCTCGAATGAGGAGAGATCCAGACGACGTTCGCGACGTGTCGGGCCGGAAGGGAGGCGAGGAAGGCCCGACCGGTGTCCCCGACCGGATCGAACAGCACGACGTTGCCGGAGCCGAGCGAGGACCGGGCGAGCCGGATCAGGACCGAGCTCTTGCCCATTCCGGTCTCTCCCAGCACGATCGCGTGACGCCCCTGACCGGGCGCGACGGGGAGCTCCGCGAGGTTCCCGGCCGAGTCGCGTCCGAACGCGATGGGACGGCCGCCGGCCGCCGGCGAACGCGGTTCGGACACGTACCATGTGGATGGAGAGGGGAGCACACCGAGGATCTCCGGCTCGCTGAGCAGGAATATCGGAGGGGGAAGGGCGAGAAGAGGGAAGGGTCGTCGGAACCGAACGCGGCCCCGGCTTCCCCGAGCGGAGGCGAGGGCGACGACGGAGCACCATCGGTCCGTGTCGGTAACGCGGATGCGGGGATCGGTCACATCGACGACCAGTTCCGTGGCCCACGTGGGCGCGAGGCGTGCCTCCGCATCGAGGTCGCGAGCTTCTCGCTCCGGCCCGGTGAGGTTCTGAAGACGAAAGCCCGGCGGCTGACGGCGGCCCTCGAGCTCGGGAGATTGTTCCCCTATGAGGATCGGTGTTCCTGCGGGACGCGAGCGCCATCTCGTTCGCAGGCCCGGCGGGAACGTCGGAAGGGCTGCCACGGCGGCATCGGTCCACGAACCTCGCTCTCCTCCCCCGAGCAGGAGGATCCCTCCGGTCGATACGCCGTAGCGGGGTGCTCCGACACCGAGCGCGTCCTCGACATCGACGGTCCGGGGTCGCCACTGGCCCAGCTCGAACGCCGGCGACAGAAGCCGCGAGATCCACTGACGGCTCGCGGGGTCCCCGCCCCGCAGGACCACCTCGGCTCCCGGACCGGAGGACCAGCGGAGCTCGAAGGCGACCCCCATCGCATGCCCGGCGCGCAGGGCGTTCGGCCGGGCTGCGGCCCCGTCCGTCTCGAGCTCTTTGGCGGAACCGATACGGGGCGAGAAGACCCACTCGGTCGTGGATTGGGAGCTCACGCGGCGGGCACGGAGCCCTCGCCCGAGTTCATTGTCGACCCCGTGAGCGATGAACGCTGGCGGTAGTCGTCCGACCTTCGCCACCCTCAAGTAGGAAGGCTCTTCCCTTTCGCCCTGGGTGAGCTGCCGTGTCGTCCCTCGAGGAGCAGATCACTGCGGTCGAGGACGAGATCCGCAATACCCAGTACAATAAGGCGACCCAGCACCACATCGGTCGGCTTCGCGCTAAGCTTGCCTACTTGCGGATCGAGCGCGAGAAGCGGGCCGCTGGCAAGGGCGGCGGTACCGGTTACGCGGTTCGAAAGTCCGGGCACGCCACCGTCGGACTGGTCGGGTATCCCTCGGTCGGAAAGTCCACGCTTCTCACCCAGCTCACCGGAGTGGCGAGCGAGGCGGGAGCGTACGACTTCACGACGCTCTCGATCATCCCGGGCATGATGCGCTGGGGCGGTGCGTCGATCCAGATCCTCGACATGCCCGGGCTCGTGCCCGGCGCCGCCAAGGGCCGGGGCCGCGGACGCGAGGTCCTTTCCGTCGTACGATCGGCGGACCTGGTGATCTTCCTGATCGATCCGGAGCACTCGGACTTCAAGGCGCTCTACAACGAGCTCGAAGGCGCCGGCGTCCGCATCAATACCCGCCCGCCGAAGATCGTCATCACGCACGCCGAACGAGGGGGCCTCACCATTTCGAGCACGGTCCGGCTCACCCACCTGGGTGGTGGCCTCGCCGTCCAGATCGCTCGCGAGTTCGGCGTCCACAACGGCTCGATCGTCTTCCGCGAGGACGCGACAGCGGAGCAACTGATCGATGCCCTCGCCGGCAACCGGGTCTACCTCAAGGCGATCCTCGGGGTGAACAAGAGCGAGCTCTTCCCCGCCGACGGTCGGACGCGCGTCCGGGCACAGGTGCGGCCGTTCACGCCGCTGTTCATCTCCGCGCGCACCCGCGAGGGACTCCCGGAGCTCATTCGGGCTATCGGGGAGACGCTTGCGTTCATCCGGATCTACGTCAAGCCGCCAGGCCTGCCCCCCGATCGCGAGGAGCCCGTGATCTTGCGACGGGGGCAGCGCGTGGACGATCTCCTGAAGCGTCTTCCTACCGAGTTGGACCACGCGTTCAAGTCGGCCCAGATCTGGGGACCGAGCGCGCGCTTTCCCGGTCAGACCGTCGGCCGCGACCACGTCCTCGCCGACGAGGATGTCGTGACCGTCGTCATCCAGCGCGGGGCGCGCGTCGCGGCGTAGTCGACGGCCCCGACGGCTCGGACCGGAAGAGCCGTCGGACCGGCGCCCCGGCGAGGAGGAAGTGTCGCTTGTGGAACGGCTCCAACCCGATCGGGTGATCGACCTCGAGGAATCGCGAGAGCGACGCGACCGCCGCCTCGAGGTGCTCGCGCGGATCGCGTTCGCGACCCATGCTTGCGGTCTTGAGCGCGAGCAGGACCGTCCCGTCCGGTCGGAGGAACCGGCGGGCGTTCGCCTCGAGGATCTCCACCTGGTCCGGCTGGGATACGTCCGCGTAGATCGCGTCGACCGCCCGCACGTCGCCCGCATAATCCTCGGGGTGGCGCGCGTCCGCGAACAGGGGCAGGACGTTGGGGTAGCGCTCGGCCAGCCCGAGGAGCCGGGCGAACGGTCGCAGGCTCCGCTCGACGGCGTAGACCCGACCCCGGTCCCCGACGAGATCCGCGATGTGCGACGCCGTGGTCCCGCTCGCGGCGCCGAGGTAGAGCCATCGGTCGCCCGGTCGGGGGAGCCGCCCGTCGTACCCGCGGACGAGCGCAGCGGCGAGCTTGCTCCGACCGGGCTCCCACCGACGGAGCGTCGTCTCGCCGTCGTCGATCCAACGTTCGCCGTACACCGGCGCGTCGCCGGTGACGACCGTCGCGGTGAAGAAGACCGCTCGACGGTCCTCGTCGCGGCGGAAGAGTCGGGGCGCGTCCGGTACCGGTCGGAATCCCTTTCCCTCCCTCATCGCCGTCGCCTCAGTCGCTCGATCCGTCGATCGCGCCGCAGGACGAGAAGGTCACCGAGATCGCGATGCGTGAGCGCGTCGGCACGCGCGGCGATCACGGCGAGAGCGGCCAAGCTCCGCGCATAGCGTCCCTGGCGGTCGCGCGGGACGTCGGCCATCCGCGACGCTCGGAAGAGGAGGCCGAACCGCGGGCCTCGACCCCCGCCGGGCCGTCGTCGCGATCCGATGATCTGCAGCCGAGAGGCCGTGACGCGCGCGAGCGCGGCCCTACTTCCCGTGGCGGCGACCAGCCGCGCCGCAACGCGCGGGCCGACCAGCCGCCCCAAATTCGGAACGGTGCGGGTGACGAGGAGTTCGAGGCGCGCGAACAGCCGTTCGTGGTGCTCGCCGATGGTCGCGCGCTCGACGGCCCAGTCCCGCGAGTACTCCGCGAGAGGCCCGGAGGCCGCAGAGAGGAACTGCTCGGCCGCTCCCGACTCGCGGTTCACGGAACGTTCGACCCGTTCCTCCTCGCGGGCGAGCGCGATCAGGGCCTCCTCGTCCGAGGCGAGCGCCTCCTGGACCCGCTGGCGCGCGAGGCCGATCAGGAATCGGCGCTCGACATCGGGGGCGATCGCGGGCACGTTCGCGAGCGCGCTTCGTTCCTCCTCGAGGGTGGGAACGCGAACAGAGAGCCCCACCCGCTCCAGGGCGGCGCGCAGATCCGGGTCCACGCAGGCGATGGACCCCCCCGGCGACGTTCCCGTGCGAACGACACGGACCAGCTCGACCGGGAGCCCGTCGGCGTACTTGCGGCCCACCCGGGTCGCCGCCCCCTCCGGAGTGTCGGCGAGAGCGAACGTGGCGACGGGGGGGCCGCCGGACTCCACGCGATAGACCGAGGGTCCCGCGCGCACCAGGACGGCGCCGACCACCCGCTAGAACTCCTCGAGCGACCTCTGGAAACGGCGGTGCTCTTCGGGCACCTCGACGGGGTACCGGCCCGAGAGGCACCCCATGCAGAGGTGCTCTTCCTTGATCCCGATCGAGGCGACGAGCCCGGCGGTCGAGAGGTAGTGGACGGAGTCCGCGCCGATCGTCTGTGCGACCTCCTCTTCCGTGCGCCCGGCGGCGACGAGCTGCTTTCTATCCTTCATGTCGATCCCGAAGTAGCAGGGGGCCACGATCGGCGGGCAGCCGATCCGGACATCGACGCGCGTCGCGCCGGCGCCGCGCACCATCACGACGATCTCCCGTAGCGTCGTGCCGCGGACGATGGAATCGTCGAGGAGCACGACGCGCCGGCCCTTGAGGAGGCCGGGAACCGGGTGGAGCTTCACGCGCACCTCTTCCTCTCGGCGCTTCTGGTCGGGGAGGATGAAGGTGCGCTCGACGAACCGGTTCTTGATCAGCCCCTCAGCGTACGGGATCCCCGAGACCTCGGAGAAGCCGAGCGCCTGGGGACGCGACGAGTCCGGGACCGGCATCACCACATCGGCCTGGACGGGGCTCTCGCGCGCGAGCTGCTGGCCGATCCGGTGGCGCACGTCGTAGATCGCCTTCCCCTCCATGACCGAGTCGGGGCGGGAGAAGTAGACGAACTCGAACATGCAATGCGCGCGCTCGCCCGTGACGGGCATCGAGGAGGTGTGCGCGAGCTGCCCCTTCTCGAGGACGACGACCTCGCCGGGGTTGACGTCGCGGAGCAGGTGGTCGCCCATGAGCTCGATAGCGATCGACTCGCTCGCCACGGCGACGCCCGAGTCGAGGGTTCCCAGCACGAGCGGGCGAATCCCCATCGGATCGCGGAACGCGATCACGCGGCTCCCCACGACCATCACGACAGCGTAGCCGCCGATGAGCTCGGTCGACGCGCGTCGCACCGCGGCCTCGATGTCCCGCGTTCGGCCGTACTCGACCGCGATCATCTGGGCCATCGTCTCCGAGTCCGCGCTGCCGAGGAACTCGACCCCCTGCGACTGGAGGCGGCGCCGGACGCGCTCGTAGTTCACGATGTCGCCGTTGTGGGCGAGCGCTCCCTCCTCGTCGCGGAGTTTCACCAGGAGCGGCTGGGCGTTCTCGAGATCGGAGCTGCCCGTCGTCGAGTAGCGCGTGTGGCCGATCCCGACGCTCCCGCGGAGCGAGTCCAGGATCTCGGTCGAGAAGATGTCGTGGACGAGCCCCATCCCCTTCCGATGATGGAGGACCCCATGCGAGCTCGTCGCGATGCCCGCGGACTCCTGTCCGCGGTGCTGGAGCGCCCGAAGTCCCCGATAGATGTACGGGGCCGCGCCCTTCGCGTTGACCGATACCCCCACGACGCCGCAGAACTCGCGTGGGGGCATGACTCGGGCCGGTCGGGGCCTCCGGCCCGAGTCACCTTGTAATGGGTTTTAAGGACGCGCCTGCCGGTGGCGTCGAGTTAACCGAAGAGCGCCGAAAGTCCCTCGGCCGCCTCTTCCTCGGAGACGCCCTTCTCTTCCTTCTTCTCCTCTTCCTTCTTCTCGCCCTTGCCTTCCTTCTTCTCGGCCGGAGCAGCGGCCGCGGCGGGAGCCGCGAACGTCTCGGCCTTTGCGAGGACGTCCGTCAGGTTGACGCCCTCCAAGGAGGCGAGGAGCGCCTTCACGCGCGCGGTGTCCGTCTTGACCCCAGCGGCGTTCAGAACGCCCGTCAGTCCCTTCTCGTCGATCGGCTTGCCGGCGGCATTGAGCAACAGCGCCCCATACACGTATTCCATGGTGTTCCCTCCGTTATTCTCGGGTGGACGTTCAGGTCTCCAGGCTCTTCAACGCCATCGCCTCGCGCAGGGCGCGGGCGAGGAGCGGGGTGATCGTTTCCTTGGTCGCGTACCCGGCGGCCACGGCGAGCGCGAGGGCGCGTCGGTGGGCGCGCGTCACGAGCAGTGGGAGCGTCATCGGGGTCGCGTAGCCGATCTCGAGCGCGAGACCCAGGGCGCGGCGGTGGGCCGCCGCGATCTGGGCGCGGCGCGAATCCAGATCGACGGAGAGGATCGAGGGCGGGTAGAACGTGCCCCCCTCGACGACGGCGCGAAGCTCGAGGCCCACCTCGAGGGGGAGGATATCGAGGCGCGTGAGCAGGCCGGCGACCTCGCGCGAGATCGGCTGGCCCGCCTTGACGATCGTGACGTCCTTCTTGAGGACGACCTTCCCCTTCTCGATCGCCGCGGGGAACCCCGCGTGCTGGAGCTCGCCGACGATGGGGCCGGGTTTGAAGCTCGTCGTCTGCGCCGGGACGAAGATGTCCTTGGGCGCGAGCTCGCCGCCCCGGGCGGGGGTGGGCGACCGGGTCCGGTAGAGCTCCTGGAAGAGGCTGAACGGATTCCCCTCGGCGGCGAGGAGCGCGGTCTGATCGTTGAGATGTTCCAGGAGGGGCGCGAGGGAGGGCGACTCCTGGGCGGCGCCCTCGAGGGCGTGCCGGAGCGCGCTGTTGGGGACGACGAGGATCGGGTGTCCTCGGCTTCGGAGCTCGCGTCGCATCTTCTGCAACGCGCTCGCCGGAACGCCGCGCAACCCGATGAGGGCCGTCATCGGTGCGGCGAGAACGGTCGCGCGCAACTGCCGGACGCGCTCCTTCTTCTCCTCACGGACCGACTCGCGACCGGGCATGCTCGTTACCGTCCTTTACCAGAGGCGGACCGAGGGTCCCATCGAGGTCTTCACGTACACGGATTCGATGTTGAGCTTGCCGCGCTCGAGCTTGCCGACGATACGGGTCAGCACCGCGTCGACGTTCTGGGCGATCTGGTCCGGCGGCATCGAACGCATGCCGACGGCGGCGTGGAAGGTGCGGTTGCCCTTCGACCGGACGCGGATGGATTTCTTGAGGGCGTTGATGAGGCTCGTGGGATCGCTCCCCGGCGGCACGGGGCGCGGCATCTTCCCGCGCGGACCGAGCACGACGCCGAGCCGCTTTCCGATCGTCGGCATGAGCGGGGCCTCGGCCAGGAAGAAGTCGATCTCGCTCACCAGCTTCTTCGCTGCCTTCTTGTCCTTCATGAGCTCGTCGAGGTCCGCCGTCGTGAAGACGCGGTCGGCGACGCCCTTGACGCGCTGGCAAAGCTCGGGACTTCCGAAGAGGGCGATCTTCACCGGACGACCGCGGCCGTTCGGCAGCGGCACCTCGTCCTCGAGCCGGTTCTTGGGGATGCTCAGATCGAGATCCTTGAGGTTGATCGCGAGCTCGACGCTCTCGGTGAACCCCCGGGGGGGAGCCTTCCCGACGAGCTCGTTGACCACGTCGATCGCCGTGCGTTCCGCCATCGTTGACGACCCAAGCGCGGCCGCCGAGCAGGCACCCGTAGATAAAGCTTGAGGAACTCTGGGACGCGTTCCCACCGCCGAGCGGCGGCGAAGATTCTCGTGCGGGTTCGAGCACGAAAATCTGCCCTTAAGCCTATATACGTAACCCGGTTCGGCGGCCCGAATGCACTACCCCAAGGTCGTCTCGACCTACTGTCCGAAGTGCCGGACCCACACGGCGCACGAGGTCGAGAAGAGCAAGAAGCGGCCCGCGTCGGAGCTCAAGTGGGGCCAGCGCCGGTTCCGTCGTGCGACCTCCGGATACGGCGGCTTCCCGAGGCCTAAGCCCGAGGGCCGGGCGAAGGCGGTGCGCCGGGTCTGGCTCAAGTACCGCTGCAAGAAGTGCAAGTTCACGGTCCAACCCGCCAGCTGGCGCGCGAGCCAGCTCGAGCTCGTGGAGCACCGGTAACCGGACCATGCGCGAAGCAGTACCCTTCTGGATCGTCAAGTGCCCGGACTGTTCCGGCGAGCAGACGATCTTCAGCCGGCCCGCCACGACCGTGAACTGTTCGGTCTGCGGGGCCACGCTCGCGACGCCGACCGGCGGCAAGGCCGCCCTCCGCGGCGAGTTCGTCCGCGCGGCGTCGGACTAGCGCGGAGGATTGCGGGAACGTGTCGCTCCGGGGAGAGTACCCGGACGAGGGGGACCTCGTCGTCGGGACCGTCACCTCGATCCGCAATTTCGGTGCGTTCGTCACGCTCGACCAGTTCGCCAACCGGGAAGCGTTCATTCACCTGAGCGAGGTCGCGACCGGCTGGGTCAAGTACATCCGGGACCACATCCGCGAGGGTCAGAAGATCGTCGCGCGCGTCCTGCGCGTCGACCCCGCGAAGAGCCAGATCGATCTCTCGCTCAAGCGCATCAACGACCACCAGCGCCGCGAGATGATCCAGTCGTGGAAGAACGAGCAGCGCGCGATCCGTCTCCTCGGCCTGGTCGCCCAGGCGCTCAAGATCGAGGCCGACGCGACGCACCCGATGTTCGCCGAATCTCTCGTCGAGAAGTACGGCAGCCTCTTCGGCGCGTTCGAGGCGGCGTCGGCGGACCCGAAGAAGTTCCAGAAGGAGCACGGCAAGGCGCCGTGGGTCGCTCCGTTCCTCAAGATCGCGGAGGAGAACCTGGTCCCCCCGCATGTCGGGATCACGGGAACCCTCGAGGTCTCCGACACGTCGGTCCACGGATTGGAGCACGTCCGCGACGCGCTCCGCGCCGCCGAGGCCGTCGACCCGGAATCCGTGACGGTCCAGTACGTCGGCGCTCCGCGATACCGCGTCACGGTGGCGGGGGCGCAGTACAAGCACGTCGAGGAGCTCCTCAAGAAGGCCTCCGAGGCCGCGCTGGCCAAGATCAAAGAGGCCGGCGGCCACGGGTCCTTCGAGCGCGCATGAGCGAGACGCTGCTGCACGTCTGCCGCGCCTGCGAGCGCTACACGCTCCAAATAAAGTGCCCGAACTGCCACCAACCGACCCGCTCCCCCCACCCAGCGCGCTTTTCTCCTCAGGACCGTTACGGGGAGTACCGACGACGATTGTACGCGAGCCAGCGCACGACCGCCTCCGGTAGTAGCTAGGAGAACTAATGGTGATGTCCGCCGTCATGCACCGCATCAAGGTCGTCAACGACATCAGCGAGCTCGTTCCGGTCCTGCGGGCCGTCGACACTCCCGTGAAGCTCAAGCTGGTCCAGCGCCTCGCCGATAGCTGGCTCACGGCCGAGGACGTCGAGCGCGAGTTCGGGAAGGAGGGCGTCAAGGCGCTCGCCTTCTTCGAGAAGCTCAAGCTCATCGACACGCGCTGGGTGGCGCGCGAGGGCCGCCGGCAGCCGGACAAGTCCTACCACTTCTACTACTCGACGATCAACATCAACACGACGGCCCCGCTCCAGGAGGTCTCGGAGATCCTCTCGATCGCCAGCATGAGCAACAAGGAGTACGAGAAGCTCGAGGAGCGGATCTTCGGCGCCGTCGGCGATGGCGGCCGGTTCTTCTCCGATATCGCGGAAGAGCTCGGAATGAGCCCGACGCGGCTCAAGGGCCTCGTCAAGCGCTCGGACAAGCTCGAGTACCGCGGACACCGGGTCGAACGGTTCCATGCCACCCCGGCGACCTAGGTCGACCGGACCGGCGATCTCGGTCCTGCGGCTCGGCCACCGGGCGGGGCGGGATCCCCGCCTCACCACCCACGTGGCGCTCACCGCCCGGGCCTTCGGTGCGGAGCGGCTCTACCTCCATCCGCCGGACCCGGCGCTCGCGGAGCGCGTCGCCGCGGTCGGACGTACCTGGGGGGGCGGCTTCGAAATCCTCGGCGCCCCCGACTGGCGTTCGGTCGTTCGATCGTTCGACGGGGGGGTGGTGCACCTGACGATGTACGGCGAACCGATGGCGAAGCGATTGCCCTTGCTGCGCCGGCAACATCGCCTGCTCGTGGTCGTCGGTGGGGCGAAGGTTCCGTCGGAGGCGTACGAGCGCGCGACGTGGAACGTAGCGGTGGGGCATCAGCCCCACAGCGAGGTGGCCGCGCTCGCGGTGCTCCTGGAACGTCTCCGGGGCGTCCCCGGACCGGGGCCCTGGTCCGGCGCGCTCCGCACCGTCGTACCGCAGGCCCGGGGAAAGAGGGTCGTCGGTCCGACCGGGAGCGCGTCGCCGTGACGGAGGCGTCGATCCCCGCGTCGCCGCTGCCGCTCTCGGCCCGGGCGCCAGGGAAGTGCATCATCTTCGGCGAGCATGCGGTGGTCCACGGGCGACCGGAGCTCGTCCTCGCGATCGACCTCACGACGCAGGTCGTCGTCCGCGCGGCGGAGTTCGCCCGCCTCGACGGGGACGCAGATGCGGCGCGCGCCCACCCGTACCTCCGCGAGGCGATGCGCCGTCTGTGGCCCGAAGGGGCGGAACCGCTCGAATGGACGGCGGTCAGTCGCCTCCCGAAGGCCGCGGGCCTCGGCTCCTCGGCCGCCTTCACGGCGGCGGTCGCCACGGCGCTCCTCGCGGCACGCGGCGGCGCCGACCGATCGATCCTCGCCGAACAGAGCTTTGCCATCGAGCGCGGCGCGCAGGGCGTCGGGAGCCCGGGGGATACGTCGGCGAGCGTCGCCGGCGGGCTCATCGCGATCAACGGCGGCGAGGGCCCGCCCCTCTGGGAGCTTCAGGCCGACGACCAGCGATGGCTGGTCCGGCGCGTGGCGGACCCCGGGTGGGTCTGGCTCGTGGCGTACACGGGGGTGCCCCGGTCGACGGCCGATGCGGTCCGCGCGGTCGGGCGACGGTTGGCCGAGCCGGACGGTCCCAAGCTGCTCGATTCCTTCGCGGACGTCGCGACGCGGGGCATCGAGGCGGTCCGTCGTGAGGACCGCCCCGAGACGGGCCGTTGGATGAACGAGAACCAGCGTCTCCTTCGGGAGGTCGGCGTTTCGCACCCTCGGATCGAGGCGCTCCTGGAGGCGCTGGGACCGTCGGTCGAGGGCGCTAAGCTCACGGGGGCCGGTGCCGGCGGATCGATCGTCGCGCTGCCGAAACCCGGGCGCGAGATCGAGGCGCAGCGCCGTATCGAACGTGCGGGCGGCCATCCGTACGTTGTGCGCGCCGCGCCGAGCGGCGCGATCGTGATCCCCGCGCCGCCCTGAGCGGTCTACTTCCGCGCGACGATCCGGACGACGGAGCCCGGGTCGAGCGGGTGGTCGGCGGCGAGGGCGCGGTGCGTCCTCCCGTCGATCGCGCGGATGAAGTGCTCGCCCAGGTCGGTGTGGACCCGGTACGCCACCGCGCGCGCGGGCGTATGTAGGGGCACGATGATCGCGTCGGGGAGAACGCGCCCGCGCGAGTCGGTCCATCGCTGCTCGTCCTCGACGGGGAAGACGACCATCTGCGCGAGTCGGTCGAAGACCATCCGTTCGAGAACGGGCTGTACCCCCGTCGACCCCCATCGTTCGAGGAGCGTGCGGATCTCCGAGAGCGCGTGCCGCTGCGCCGCGGTGAGCCGCCCCGGGTCGGTCTCGCGGAAGGTGGCGTCGCCCGGCCGGTACGCCACGAGGTTGGCGCGCGCCGCGCGACGGAGCGTGAGCTCGGCCTCGGCCATCGTGGCCGCGACCGGTGTCGGCGCGATCCGTTCCTTGAGGTCGGCGAAGGCGTCGGGCTGGATCCGGTCGACCTTGTTCGCGGCGACGAGGCGCGGTTTCGCGGCGATGAGCAGCGCCTCCGCGAGCGCGCGCCGCTCGGCGCGCGTCCACAACGAGGGACGGGCCCGATCGACGGGTGAGTTCCGCAGGGCGGTCGCGATCGCATGCGGACCGATCGAGAGGCCGGTGAGCCGCGTTTGGAGGAACTCCTCGACCTTCGATCCCTCGAGCTCGACGCTCTTGGCATAGCGATCGAAGTCCTTCGAGAGGATCCCGTTGATCCAGTCGATGAGCTCCTCCTGGAGCCAAAGGACCTCCTCCGAGGGATCCTGGCTCCCGACCGGTGCGAGGGTCCCGTCGGCGGTGGTGCCGCCCGAGGCGTCGACGACCTGGAGGAATCCGTCGGCCGCGCGCAGGTCATCGAGGAACTTGTGTCCGAGCCCTTTCCCCTCGTGCGCGCCGGGGACAAGTCCGGGAACGTCGACCAGGTTCACCGGTACCCATCGGGTCCCGTCGACGCATTTCGCGTTGCCCGGCGTGCACGCCGTACCCTTTTCCGTGTGCGGGCAGGGCACGCGGACGGCTCCGACACCGCGGTTGGGCTCGGTCGTCGTGAAGGGGTACGGGGCCATCGGGACGTCGAGGAGTGTCAGGGCGTTGAACAACGTCGACTTCCCGACGTTCGGTTTGCCGACGACACCGACCTCCATATCGACCGTCCGAGAACGAGGGTCGCACAGAGAGGCGGTAGTTGAGCCTTGAGGAGCCGTCCCCTCGGGGGACGGGTGGCCTCCGCCGCCCTCTCACTTGTTCCTGGGGTTCCAAATAGGGCGTTCCGCGAATCCACGGCGAAGAGCGATGGCCGACTCCGAGCCCCTGCCCCAGATCGCCCGAGCCCGGTGGCCGCCGCCTCCCCCTCCGACGCCGCGGATGCCGCCGGACGCCCGATGGTCGCAGACCTCCCCCGTCGTCGGCCGCGTTGCGACGCGCGTGCGGGGTGCGATCGACTACCTGCGTGCCCGGCCGATCCTTGTACTCCTTCTGATGTCGCCCGGTCTCCCGGAGTACCTTTCCGGGTCGAGCCCGCTCAACGCAATCGCGCTGAACCCCGCGTGGTTCGTGCTTCAGCTCGGCCTCAATCTCGGCCTCTACGGCCCCGGCGTCCTGCTGATCCGGTAGGCGTCCGTGCGATGGAAAAAGGGCCTCATCTCGGTCCTCCTGCTCGGTGCCGCGTATGGGATCCTCGAGGAAGGGATCGCACTCAGCACCTTGTTCAACCCCTCCGCGAGCGTCGTCGGCGGTCTCGGGAGCTATGGGCATTTCATGGGCGTCAACACCGTCTGGGTGCCAGTCGTTCTGATGGTGCACATGGTCTTCAGCATCGGTCTGCCGATCTTCCTCCTCGGGATGGCGCTCCCCGAGACGCGGGGGAAGAGACTCCTCACGAACCGCGGCATCACCATGGCCTTCGCAGTGTTGGCCACGGACGTCCTGGTGCTCGTGCTGTTCGTCTATGCCGCGGCGCACTTCTGGATGGGTTGGCCGATCTTCGCGGGAAGCTTCGCGGCGATCGCCGGGCTCACCCTCGCGGCGTACCGGTGGCCCGCGGAATCCGTCATGCCGACGCGTCCTGCGCGTCCGGGAGGGCTATGGCCGCCCGCGATCATGGGCGTGCTGCTCTTCGTGGGCGTGATTTTCGCCCAGCGACTTGGCGAATCGTGGGGGGCTCCCCCCTTCGCCGTGATCACCGTCGTCATCGCGGTCGAGCTCGCGATCGGGCTGTATGCGTAAGGGTACCTTCGGGGGGCCGGGAACGAGCGTCGCCAGCTCTCCTTCGCCCTCGGACTGCTCGCCCCCATCGTCGTTTTCGGCTTCTTGGCACAGTATCAGCTCGACCTCGTCCTGTTCGCCGACGCGGCCATCGTCCTGTGGTTCGTGCGTCTGCTGCGGGCGTACGACGGCACACCGGAACGCACGAGGGATTGGCGGTCGTCGGGCGCCCACCCGGAGCGCGGCGTCGCCTAGGTCGAATAGTCCGGGCTCGACTCGGCGAACCCCTCGGAGCGATTGAGCGAGAGCGCCATCGCGAAGAGCAGGTCGCTCACACGGTTGGCCCACTGGAGGAGCTCGGGGGAGATCGGCTCGACCCGGTGCAAGGCCCGCATCTCCCGCTCGGCGCGCCGCGCCACGGTCCGCGCGACGTGGAGCTCGGTCGCCGCCGGACCGCCGCGCGCGAGCACGAACGTCGAGACGGGGTCGAAGGTGCCGACGAGGCGGTCGATCTCGCGCTCGGCGCGTAGGACGTGGCGGCTCTCGATGCGGTGGGCGGGCGGCGACCCGCCCAGCGGTGTCGCCAGCTCCGCCTGCGCGACGTACAGCTCGTGCTGGAGCCTCAGGATCGTCTCGCTGAGGTCCCCGCGGGATCCGGGGAGCTCGGCGGCCGCACGGCCCAGGTGGGCCCCGAGCTCGTCGAGCGTCCCGAAAGCGGCGAGGCGCGGTGAGTCCTTCGCTACGCGGGCGCCGCCCAGGAGACCGGTCTCGCCGCGGTCGCCGGCGCGGGTGTATAGCCGCGTAATCTCGCCTCAGGTCGTCCCGGGAGGGCATCGAGCGGAGAGCTCAGTCCGTGGACGGGACAGAACGAGATGTGCAGCACCTCATTATGCTTGGCGTCCTGACGGCACAGTCGGCAGATAAATCCGCTTCGCTCACTCCACGCTACGACACCGAACGTTTCCATTTCGACACCCCAATTTTCCCCGGAGATCTAGCGCTCGAGGAGTCCCCGACCCTCTCGGTCCCCCCGTCGGCGCGCGCGGGTCCGCTCCGACTGGTCCCGGGCGTGCTTGCGCAACGCCGGTAGCCGGTCGGTGTGGAGCTTCGTCAGCTCCCCCAGACCCATCGTCAGGACGAGGGTGAGCGCCCCGTCCACGCTCGACGCCCAGCCGTCTTCCACGATCTCCTCGAGCTTCGCTCGCAAGGAGATCGGCACGTCGAGCGCGCTCGGACCCGGGACCGTTTCCGGCGCGCTCAGGAGAGCGCGCACCGCTTCGGATCGGCTCGGGTTGCCGTGCGCGGTCCGCCATGCATCGAGGTGTTCCAGCTCGCTCTGCGTGAGTCGCACGCCGAGGAACCGGTCCGCCCGAGAGTCCGACCGGGGGGTCCGCACAGTGTTCAACAGAATACAACGATTACTTAATCATTGTGTAATTTCGTTAAACGATTCACCTTCCCGCGACCGCCGGGTCCGTGCCACTGTGTGGGGGGCGAGAGCAGTTATCCGGTTCCGGCGAAATATTTCCCAGTTCTAAGTGCCCCGACCTTAAAGGGCAGAACGCCCGCAGGGGGGTCCGTGGTCGCCTTCCTTCTGAACCTGGGAGCCTCTCGTCTTTCGCGCCGAACCCTTGGGATCGCCTTCGTGCTCGCAGTGGTCGGCGCGATGCTCATCGGGTCGATGCCGTCCGGGACCCATCTCGCCCCGTCGGGAACTCCTGCGATGCCGATCGGGTCGGACGCAGCGGCCAGTGCGCTCGCGGCTGCGAGGACATCGCTGAGTCTCGGGAAGGGTCCGACCTCGGCCGTTACTCCCTCCGCCACGGGCGGGGGACCGGGCCCGCAGCTGACCGCGGGCGCGTTGGGAACTCCGTGGAACCTATTGTACAATTACTCTCAGCCCTCGGCACGAGCGACCCCCGCGATGGCGTACGATCCTGCCGCGCACGCGGTCATCTATTTCGGCGGCGGCTGGAACCTCGGACAGTCGGGGAACGACACCTGGACGTTCGCGGGCGGAAATTGGACGAACATCAGCGCGACCCTCTCCGTCGCGCCCGGACCGCGGGACGGCGCCGTCATGACATACGACGCAGCGGACCAATATATCGTGCTCTTCGGCGGCTTCACGAATTCGTTCGCCGGCGCGCCGAACACCTCCTGGGCCAACGGTTCCTACGCCCTCGCCGACACCTGGTCGTTCCAGTGGGGCTATTGGACGAACATCACCTCTCTTTCCCCTGCAGCGCCGCCCGCGCGCTTCATGGGGGCGATGACCTACGACTACACCGACGGCTACGCCGTCCTCTTCGGCGGTGACGCCCTCAACGGAACCCTGTTCAATGACACCTGGACGTTCTCCGGCGGCGTTTGGAACGACATCAGCGCGTCCGTGGGAACGGCACCGGCCGGACGTAGTTTTGCCGCGATGGCCGACGATCCATCGGACGGCTACGTCGTCCTGTTCGGCGGGTGGGACTCGATAAACTGGACGATCTTCAACGACACCTGGACCTTCTCCGCCGGATCGTGGACCCTGCTGCCGGCCGCTTCCGCTCCGCTGCAGCTGCGCGGCGCTGCGATGGCGTACGACGCCGCCCGGACCGAGCTGGTCCTGTTCGGTGGGGCCACCTACGGCTATTTCGGCCCCATCGTCCCGCAGGCGGAAACGTGGACCTTTGCCGCGGGCGCATGGACCGACATCTCCTCCACGATCGCGAGCGCCCCGCCCGCACGATTCTCCGCGGGCATCACGAACATCTCGTCCTCGGGTAGCCTCCTCATGGCCGATGGATGCCTCGCCGCAGGATGCTTCAGCTACGTCGACATCTCCGACGGCTGGCTCTACAACGCCTCGGGACCGATCGGGCGCGCGTGGATCCCCGTAGGGGAATCCGACCAACCCTCCCAACGGGCCACGCCCGCGATGGCGTACGACGCGGTCGACCACTACGTGCTCTACTTCGGCGGCGGTTGGAACGTGGGCGAGTCCGTCGGCGACACCTGGACGTTCGCCAACGGTACGTGGACCAACATCACCGCGAACCTGACATCAGCGCCCAGTCCGCGCGAAAACGCGTTGATGACGTATGATGCCGGGGATGAGTACGTCCTCCTGTTCGGCGGTTACACCGATAACGGTCACGGCGGAATTGGTTCGTACACCCTTCACGACACGTGGAAGTTCACGGCGGGAGCCTGGACGAACATCACCGCCTTCTCTTCGACGGCGCCGCCGCCCCGGTTCATGGGAGCGATGACCTACGACTACACCGACGGCTACGCCCTCCTGTTCGGCGGCGACCAGCTGGGTTACAACGCGATGGCCGACACTTGGACGTTCAGCACGGGTAACTGGACCGACATCACCACAAGCTCCGGCCCGGCCCCGCCGCCGCGCAACTTCGCATCGCTGACGGACGACCCGGCCGACGGGTACTTGCTACTGTTCGGCGGCTGGGACTCCGACACCCACACCGTCTACGGCGACACGTGGACCTTCTCGCACGGCGCCTGGACGCAGGTCACGACGCCCGTGGCACCGGTCCCGCTGCGCGGCGCCATGGTCGCCTATGAGGCGGTGGGAGGCTACGTCCTGCTCTACGGAGGCGTCACGTACTCCTCCCCCGGCTGGCCGTTCGGCCTCGAGAGCGAGACGTGGATGTTCTCCGGCGGTAACTGGACGAACCTGACGCCATACATCACGACCGAGCCGCCGGCGCGGTTCTCGGCGGGAATAACGAACATCTCCGACACCGGATCCATCGTCATGGCGGACGGTTGTCTCGGCCAAGGCTGCATTCCGTTCGAGGACCTCGCGAACACCTGGATCTTCAACTGGACGAGCATCAACGGGACGCTGGGCCTCGCCGTTCATCCCACCCCCCTCGACCCGACGGCCTCCTTCGCCGTCACCGCGGTCGGGGGCAACTGGGCCTACCACTACGCGTACGACGGCCTCCCCGTCGGCTGCACTTCGATCGACTCCGCGTCCCTGACGTGCGTCCCCATCGGGGCCGGGACCTATTCGGTCGGCGTGCTGGTCAGCGACACGGCGGGCCGGACCCTCGCGCTCTCGGTGAACCTGACCGTGCTGGGAGAGGAGCTCTCGATCGCGGCCGTCGCGTCGGTCCCCGAGCTCGATCTCGGTCAGCCGGTCGTCCTGACCGCTGCCGCGACCGGCGGCGCGGGCGCTCCGTGGACCTTTGGCTACCTGGCCCTGCCGCCCGGATGCACGAGCCAGAACTCGGCGTCGTTGTCGTGCACCCCGGCGCAGAGCGGAACGTTCCACGTCATCGTCACCGTGACCGATGCGTCCGGCCGAACGGCGACGACGGTGGTCGCGGTCCTGGTCCATCCCGCCGTGGTGGTTTCGGCGCTGGTCTCTGCGTCGACGATCGATCTGAGCGAATCGATCACGATGTCGACCGCGGCCTCGTACGGTTCCGCGGTCTACCATTACGTGTGGTCGAACCTGCCGGCCGGCTGCTCGTTGCCAAGCGGTTCCACCGTGCAATGCACCCCCACGACCGTGGGCACCTGGACGATCTCCGCCGGAGCGATCGACACGCTCGGACAGTCCGCGATGGTGGACCCGATCGGTCTCACCGTCAATCCGGTGCCGACCGTCCAGGGGTTGGCGACCGTCGGCGGGCCTTCGCAGCCTCTCTCCGTAGACCTCGTGGCCGATCTCGCGGGCGGCACGGCGCCGTTCGAGGTCGCGTGGGTCTTCGGCGATGGTCTGACGGGATCGGGCCTCTCGGTGAGCCACACGTACGGTGCGGGCGGCACGTACGCCCCGCAGGTCTTCGTCAACGACTCCCGCGGGTTCTCGGCCTCCTGGTCCGTCGAGGTCACCGTCCAGGCTCCCGCGATCGTCCACACCCCGCTCCCCCACATCGGGACGAGCGGAGGCGGCGGGGGGGCCTGGTACGACGCCATCGGCGGCGAGTTCGGTCTCGGCGTCGTGTTCGGGCTCCTCGCGCTGGCGATGGTGGGCATTTGGGCTGCGCGGCGACGCCGTGCGCTCGCCGACGCGACCCGGTTCGTCGAGGATCTTCGATCACCCGCGCCGACGATAGGTTCGTCCCACCGCAGCAACGACCCGGCAGACCGGGGGCATCCGTAGGCAGCCGAGTACGATAGAACCCGAGGCGCGATACGGGGTGCGGGGGGGGACGCAGCCTCGTTGACCTCGCTGGATTTCTGGCTGGGCCTCGGCTTGGGCCTGGGGGTGTCGGTCGCCGTCCTCGTCGGATTCCGATGGTACTTCCGTCGGGCGATTCAGCAACGGTCTGCCACCGCCTCCGCGCGCCGCTCCGTACGGGCCGCGACGTCCGCTCCGGAACCCGCGACACCGATGCCACTGTCGGTCTCGGTCGCGCCGATCCGGCCCAATGGCAGCGCCGCCGGAAACCCCGGGAACGGTGGAATCTCCGCAACAGAGGCCGAGCTCCTCCCCACGCCGGAGAGGCACCGCCCCTCGCCGAGCCCGAACGTCCTCGACGAAGGACCGGTCCGGCTCTCCCAGCGGATCCTCCTGCACCTAGCGCGCAACGGCGGGCCTTCCGCCGGCGGAACGGCCAGCGAGGCGGTCACGCAGCGCGGGATCGGTACCGCGCTCGTCGTCACGCAGGGCGCGCTCTCCAGCGTCCTGAGACGATTGGAGGACGGCGGCGCCATCGCATCGGAGAAGGCCCACGTCCGCGACCGCGAGCGTCGCGTGAAGATCTACGTCCTCACCCCGCGCGGGCGCGAAGTGGTCGCCGCGCTCCGGCAGAGTGCGGTCGCGCGGCGCGGCGTCTCCGTCGCCGCCCCCGAAGCGCCGCCGAAGCGACCACCGTCGCCCTCTCGATAGCCGCGACGCCGGTCCACGGGCGAGGGAGCGACGGCGTCGCCTCCCGTTCTCCTTGGGAGGCGGAGGCTAGGTCGTGGATCGGGCAGGGGCGAGGATATCCGCGTTCGTACTCTGCCGTCGCGGAAGGGAACGCGAAAGGCGATGACTTCGTACGTGAATCGGCGACCGTCGGCCGCCGGGAAGAAGCGACACCAGAAGCAGCGACAGCGGCGTATCGCGGCACGGCGACGGCAGGTCCCGCTCGGCGGGAACCGCAGCGGGTCGCGCGCGCATTAGCCACCTCCGACCGGAGTCGTGGGGACCGGCCCGGAGAGAGTGCTCCTGGGACTCGGTCGCCGCCCTCGATGAGCCTCCCCAGTGGGACTGGAGCCGCCGGACCCGAGCGACATCGACCGGCCGCGCCGATACCTGTGCGCGAGTCGTCGAGCGCGCTCGACCGAGGCGCGGTTCGATCGCCCCGACGGCTTTACGTATCCGACGGAGGCTGTCTCTCGCACGAGCGCGACGTCCGTCGGGGGACCGGAGACGTTCTACGTCAGTCTCAGCGACAATCTCCGGGATTGGCTCATCTTCGACCGGCTCCAGACGCTGCTGACGAAGATCGGCTCGGCCGACCACCTCCTCCCCCTGCTCGATCGACCCAAGGAGGGGATCGAGCTCTCCGACGAGGCGTTCGCGCAGATTCGCTCTGCCTCGGGGATCATCTGCCTGTATTCCCGCGAGGCGGACACGTCGTACTGGGTGCAGCTCGAGCTCTACGTCGCGAGCGCCCTCGGCAAGCCCGGCTGCCTCGTGATCTTCCCGGAGGTCCCGTTCCCATCGTGGATGACCGGTTCCGTGTTCCGCGTCGAGCTCGAGGGGTTCAAGGACAGCGGTCCGGGGCTTCCGCCCGGCACGGACGAGGGGCAGTTCTTCCACCGGAGCGTGTTCGCCGAACATTCGCTCCGGTCGATCGTGGCGTTCGTCGAGGGGGTCCGCGCCCACCGGCTCCCCGCGCTGCCCGAGATCCCGCGTCCGCGGCCCGAGCTCCTTCGGGAGCGTCGGATCACCTAGACGAAGTGGTCGCCGGCCCCCGGAGGCGGCCCTCGGATGCGAGAGGCCGGTCCACGACTATACGCCGGCCCGGAACTCGGCCGTGAGCCGATCGGAGGCCGACGGATCCATCAGCGCCGGGTTCACTGGAAGGATGAGCCGCCCACCGCTCTCCGAGGCGAGCGCATCCAGCTCGTGGAGGAAGTCGATCGTTCGCGCGCTGCCATGGATGCGGACCAGGTACTCGACGCCCTCGATGTAGGCGGTGCGGCCCGGGCCGCCGCCGAGGAAGGTTCGGAACAGCGCCCGCAGCGTCTCCAGGTCCCCGGGGCGGACGGATCCTTCCCGTCCCACGTTCGAGAGCCATACGACGCGGACGTTGCGCGACCCCAAGGCCGCGCGCAGCCGCTCCGGGAATTCCCGACTGAGGCAGAGCCCGGCAACGCCGGCATCGGTGAGCTCGAGGAACGTAGCCCAGGGCCGGTCGGCGGTCGGCTCGGTCCAGACCTCGACGCCCGAGGGCGGGGGCGGCGGCGCGGCCGGCGCTTCGGGGGCTGGGACCGGGACCGGCGCAGCCGGCTCGGGGGGTGGCGATGGCGCCTCGGGCTCCGGTTCGGGTTCCGGAGGCGACGGGGGAGTCGGAAGCTCGATTCGGGGCGCGACCGCGAGGATCGGGTCCGGGATCGACGAGGGCAGGAGGGCCGAGGCGACCTCGATGGTGGCCACCGCAGCCACCGTGGGGAGGGAACGGGGGGGCGGTTCCGATGGGACGCGCTCGAGGATCAGCGGAGGAGCGGGTCGCGTCAGCTCCATGACGGCGACGGGGGGAGGCGGAGTAGCGGGAGAAATAGGAGGAACGGAGACCTCCGGTGGCTCACGCGGTCGCATCGGGCGGATCCGAGGGGGCGGCGTGCCTCCGAAGCCCTGCACGATCGTCGCGGCGAGGACGGGCCCGAATCCCTCGACCTCGGCCAGCTGCTCGTAGGGGGCGTGGGCGACCGCGTCGAACGAGGTGAGCCCGCTCTCCCACGCCCGCGCGAGTTTCGCGGGCCCGATGAGCGGGCGGCCGAGCGCGTGGTCGAACGATTCCACCGCTTCGCGGATCGCGGCCTCGCGGGCGCGGAGCCCTTCGTCGAGAAAGTCGATCACGACGTCGTCGCCGATCGGGCGCCCCGTCGCCCGCCGTCGCGGTCGGCGGGGTCGGGGCGGCTTGCGCCGCGAGGAGACACCGACGGGGACTCCCGGGATCCAGAGCGACCACCGCTCCCCCCGGCGCGTCCGACCGTGCGTGGTCTCCGCGGAGACGAACGAGGCGGCATCGGCGGCCACGACGATCTCGACCCCTTGCAGGAACTGGCTGATGGCGGCCGCGTGGCGCGTCAGTTCCTCGCCGAGCGTGCCCGATGCGGAAAAGACGACGCGGTCGATCGCCGAGGGGGTCGCGGCGCGATTGAGGCGGCGGCGCAATAGGTGGAGGAGGCGGAAGCCGTCGGGAGTGAGCGCCGGTGGAGCCGCGTCGCCGCGCCCGGGCATGTCCGACGGAAGCGTGACGAAGAGGTCCCCGTGCGCCCACGGGATCGGCACGACGCCCGTCGCCAGCGCCTCCGTGATCTCCACCATGCTCGGGGTGATCGGGAGCGGATGGCCCTCGAGCACGAGCTCGAGGCTCCGGGCACGGATGCCGTCCTGGATCCGCGTCGGGCTCATTCCCTCGAGCATCCGAAGGATCCGCGGCGCCTGGAACGGGTAGGCGCGCTGGATCTCCTCGGGTACGGCGTGGATCCGGACCTGCTTGCCCTCCCAGGGCTGAGAGGGGGAAGCGACGTCGACGCGTTCGACCCCGGCGAGTCGCTGGAGGACGGCCCGGTGCGATCGGAGCTCGCCGGCCACGGTCTCATCGGTGACGGAGAGGACGATCGCGGGGAGGTGCGAATCCGGCGCGAGACCGAGCTCGCTCCGGTACTCTCTCAGCGTGTCGACGACCGAGCGCCATCGCGCGTAGGAGAGTTCGAGCGGCGAATCGAGCAGCAGCTCCTGGCTCGGCGTGAGCGGTCGCTCGAAGATGCTCGTGCCGTCGCCGCGGAAGCCGCGATGGATCGCCTCCATCGTGAACGGGGCGATCGGCGCGTACAGTTCCGCCCACAACGGCAGGACGTGCCCGAGGACCCGGCACGCGGCCGCCTTGGGCAGGGGGAACCCGGGAAGATCGAGGCGCGAGCGGGAGAACGCGAGGTAGCCGGCGCGCAGCTCCTCCTCGAAGAACCGCACGAGTCGGTCCTGCGCCACGTCGACCGCGCCAGTCTCGTAGGCCCGGATGACGTCGATCCGCATCCGTTCGAAGAGCGACAGGAACGCGCGATCCTCTTCCGGGAGCTCGGCGACGTGGCCGCCGATCGAACGCGGGTCCGGTTCGTAGCCGTCGCGAAGGAACCGGTCGAGGATCTCGCGTGCGACCTGCCAGATCTTGCGGAGCCGCCGTTCCTCCTGATGACGGCGATCGCCGAGACCGGGGTCGTTGGCCCGCGGCGAAGTGGCGGTACGCAGGAGCGCGGCCCGCAGCGCGTCCGCCGGGGCGTCGAGCGAGGTCGTCTCGCCCTCGGCCTCGAAGGGAAGCGTCGGCATCGGGACGACGCGGACCTCGCCGGGGGCCGCGCCCGCGGCCGCGAGTGCGACGGCGTGGTGGACGAGCGCCGGAGCCCGACGTCGTTCGGGGACGTAGAGACGTACGGCATCCGCGTCCGGGAACGGACGGTCCGTTGCCCAGATCGCGAGCGCCTCCTGCAGCGAGGGAAGGAGGCGGCGCGCCACCGTGCGCCAGTGCGCGCCGCAGGTGCATCGCTCCGGCGCGTCGGCGATTGGAGAGAGACGTCCGCAATGGACGCATTCCAACAGATGCGGCGCGTCGGCCGCCTCGGTCGTGCGCCACTCGCTCACCGGCCACGCGACCGGGTCCTCGGTCTTCGGGAACGACTCTGCGGGGGCGAGGCGTGCCAGCCGGTCCCGGACCGCGGGCGGTGCGGTGCTCGCGTCGAGGCACCAGGCACGCGACGGTTGCCAGTAGAGCGCCGTGCCGCAGACGATGCAGTGGGGCACACCGCGGTGGACGCGCAGCTGCGCGAACAGGAGCCCGGACTCGGTGAGGTCACGGAGGACGAACGCCTCGGCCACGTCGACGGGCAGGCCGGCGTACTTGTGCTGGAGGTCCCGGACGAGCTGACCCTCGGCATCGACGACCGGCCAGCCCGGGATCCCGAGATGGAACGCCGCCGCGGCGTCGCCGGCACCGTGGGCAGGGACGAGGGCCACCGCGCCGGTGCCGGAGTCATCGACCTCGGTGGACGCGGCGATCTGCCCCGCCGGGACCGGAAGGCTCGCGAGCGTGGGGAACTCGGTCGCGAGCGGATGCTCGTAGCGGAGACCGACGAGCGTCTCTCCCTTCTGCTCCTCGAGGACCTCGATCTCGCATCCCTCGAGCCACGACTTGAGACGGCCGATGGCCGAGCTCAGGACGAGGAGCACCTCCTCCGTGCCGCGGCGTCGATAGCGGATCCGGGCGTACGTGAGGTCCGGGTGGACCAAGACCGCGCTCGTCCCCAGGAGCTTCCACGCGCTGTCGATCCAGACGAGAAGGCTCGTCCTCGGGGACTTGCCGTCCAGGAGGAAGCGCACGAGGTAGGCGTCGCCGTCCTCGGCCGAGTACACGATGCCCTCCGGGGAGCGGGGGGCGCGGCACGCCGGGCACGACCGGAGCGGGAGCTCGCGGCTCGCGAGCAGGCCGTCGCGTGCGAGGTGGTCGACCATCTCCTGGATCTGCGGCGGGCTCGCGACCTCCGCGAGGGGCTCGAGCCGACCGTTGCCGACCCAAACCCCCGAGGCGGCCAACATCGGTCGGAGGACCTCGAGCGCCGGGTGATCGGTCCGACGTGCCAGGAGGCGGCCGCGGGTGGGATGTCCTTCCAATCCGAGGAAACGGGATTCGGCATCCGCCCGGACGGCGCGCTGGAGGAAGGAGATCGCCGAGTCGTAGGCCGCGAGCGCGGCCACCATCTGGTGGAGTCGCGGCCCCGTGCCGCGGCCTCCCGATGTCGGTAGCGACCTCGCCTTCCAGAACGCCGCCGATTCGGCCTGTACCTGGGCCGGTTCGTAACGGGCCGGAAGTGAACGCATCGAAGGCGCCGCCCGACCGAACGGGGACGACCGTCGGATTCATCCCCGACGGGATAAATCTTCCCTGCGCCCCGGCGGCGCCGGCGCCCGAGAGTCCGCCGATCCCCTTCCGGGGCCGCGACCCCGGCCGACCTAGGCCGGTACGCCTCGACGACCGCGGTGGCGCAGTCGCTCGAGGTCCCACCAGAGACGGTCGATCTCCGCGATCGCCTCGGAGGGCGCGGTCTCGGTCGCGGGGGCGCGTCGGCGTCTCGGCTCGCTCTCGACGGCTTCGTACGTTTCGGATGGCGGCATGGACTGTGAACGCTCCCGGTCCCCGTCGGTCTCGAGCCAAACGGGGGCGGCACGGAACGAACGAGGTAGGGGGGATCCGGGGGCCGGCGGCACCCTTGGCATCCGGACCGGCTGCCGAACGGGGACCGGGGTCGGGACCCGTCCGGGCTCGACGCCCCGCGAAGGTCTCGACGGCGCCGCGTTCGAGGGCGCATCGTCCGGGAGCTCGTCGAGTACCAGGGAGAGGAAGGCCCCGACCGCAGCGATCACGCCGAGCGCGGCGAAGAGGATCCAGATCTCGATCGCACCGGCGGCGATCCGCGTCGGTGAGCTGCGGAGCGCGAGCGCGACGACCGCGCACGCGCCGGTGGCGATCAGGAGCGGCGCTGCGTCGTCCAGCCGCTCTCCGACGGTCCGCGGACCGGTCGGGACCGGTTCAAGCGGCCCGATCGGGCGTGGCGGGGTCCACTTCCGGGTCTTCGGCGTCGGCGGTGCCGTACCGGTCGCGATCGAGCGGGAGGTCGGCCGCAGACGTCGGTGGAGCTGCGGTCCCCGGGCCCCCCCGACCGAGGCGGAACTCGTTGAATCGGGCGGTCGAATCGATCTCACGGGCATCGCGCCGCCGTGCTGCATGCGGTGAGGGCGACTTCGACGGCGGTGACCGTGGGCGCGGTCGTCGTTCCCAGATCGACCAGGAGGTTGAGGTGGATCGTGTGCCCGACCGCCGAGGTCGTCGTCCCCGAGGAGAAGTACCCGAACGCGACGAACCAGCCGGTGGTCGTTTGGACCGCCAGTTCCACCGCGAATCCGAAGGCCGTGCCCGTAGTACGCGGCGGCTGCGTCAGGGAAAGTTCGAGCCACTCGGCAAAGTGGTTGACGGTGAGGCGCGGCATCCCCGCCCCGCGGTAGGAGTCGTTGCAGAGGACGAGAGTGCAGGAGGGGAGTATCCGCGTGGTGCCGGCGACCCCCGAGGCGCCGCCGGCCTGGGTCCCGGCTCGCGGATCGCCCGAGATCGCGCCGGTGACCTTGAGCAACCCGTGGGCGACGTTCACGACGGCAGGGAGGGTGTTGCCTCCGGTGCGGACGAGCACCTTGGAGGCGATGAACGGCGTCACGCTCGTCGCGGCGAGGACGGGAGCGGGCAGGAGCAACGCCGCGGAGAGCAGGCAGAGGATTGGAAGACCCCGCAGGGGCCGGGGCCGATGGGAGGCGTGGCGCGGCGCTTGGCGCCCGGAGGAAAGAGGTCGGGAGAAGTCCGACTCACCCCGGAAGGGGGGAAGTGGTTTCGGAGGGGCGCGAGCCCCTCCGTCGGGTGGGGGCGTCGTGGGCGCCCTGTCCTTACGGACAGGCCGCCGCGCTGGAGCACTGGTTGAACACGACGTTCACCGAGTTGATCACCGGCGCGGTGGCCGTACCGAGGTCGACGAACAGGAAGACCGTGATCGCCGATGTCGTGACGACGCCCGTCGTGCCCGTCGCGAGGTAGCCGATCGCGCTCACCGTGGAGGTTACGACGCCCACCGTGATCGAGATCTGGACCGCGAGATCGAACCCGACGCTGTTGCCAGCGGCGCCCGCCGGTTGCGTGACGGTCATGACGATCTGCTCGCCGAAGTTGCCCGTCGTCTCCGTCGCGGGGCTCGCGGTGATGAAGTTCGCGAGCGGGCAGGGCCCGGCCGCGCACGTCGAGAGGGCACGAGGAGTACCGTCGAGACCCGTCGCGCCGACGATCTGCGTTCCACCCGTGAGGGAACCGGTCATTCCCACCGTCAGGACCACGAGCTGCTCCGACGTGATCGCCGCAACACCGGCGAAGCCGCCGGGCGAGGGGGTCTGGGTGACGTTCGTCGACTGCTGCGGGCTCAGGGTCGTCACGGTCGTCGCGGCCAAGGCGTAGCCGCCGATCATGGCGATCATTGCGGCCGTGGTGGCGAGATAGATCGTTCGTTGCCGACGTTTCGTTGTCATAGTTCCGTAGCCCCCCCGGGGAGGCGAAGGCAACTACGTATCAATACGTATATATCCGTATTGCCGAAAAAGGGTCCCGCGGGCGATCCGGGCCACCGACGCCGGTCGAGGGGGAAACCGTCACCGGCCGAGGGGGAAACCGTCACCGGCCGAGGACAACTCTTATCAAGCCCTCGCCTTCCTCGTCCGCCCGAGGTAAGGCTTCATGGCGTGGACGCAGCAGGAGGTCCGCGAACTCAAGGAAGGCCGGTACATGCTCATCGAGGAGGAGCCGTGCCGGATCATCAGCATCCAGATGTCCAAACCGGGAAAGCACGGTGAGGCAAAGGCCCGGATCGATGCGGTGGGGCTGTTCGACGGCTCGAAGCGGAGCGTCGTCTTTCCGGTGAAGCACAAGGTCCAGGTACCGATGATCGGCAAGCGCACCGCCCAGATCCTCTCCCTCACGGACGTCGAGGTCCAGCTGATGGACCTCGAAAACTACGAAACCTTCTCGCTCCCCATCGAGGCCGAACTGAAAGGCCAGCTCACGCCCGGCTCGGAGGTCCAGTACCTCGATGCGATGGGGAAGCGCCGCATCACGCGCGCCTGACGGCACCGGCTCCCCACGACCGCCGCCCGCGCTGGGCGACCCATCTATTATATCGTGGGCCCGGCATGAATTCCCGTACGGGCCTCGCCCCGGTGGGCGTCGGGCCTAGTACACGGGGAGGCGCAGGCCACGACGGGTTCCGGTGGGCTCGGGTCCCTCCCATCATCGCGCCTCACGAAGATCCTCCAGGAAAAGGCGGAGCTCCTCAAGCGGCAGCGCCAGACCGCCGAGCAATCGTTCCACGATGCCCAGCTGCGCGCCAAGCTGCTCGCGAAGCTGGGCATCGCGGTCCCGGAGGCCGGGGAACGCGAGTCCGCGATCCTCGCCCTCATCAAGAGGACCGACTGGGAGGGCGTCGAGACCCAGGCCAGATCGTTCCTCGAATACCTCCTCAGCTCGACCCTGTCCGGATTCGCGGACCGCCGGAAGGAGCTCACCGAGCTCGGCAGCCGGCTCGTCCAGAACGGAATGCCGTTCCCCGAAACGTTCGTCGAGACCCTCTCCCTCGCGGTCGAGCCTCCCGGGGACGGGGACTGGGGGCCCGCGCTTACCGCCCTCGCCCAGATCCTGGAGATGCTCCGGACCGCCGAGGACGCCTTCGGCGAATCGATCCGGACGCGGGCCCAGGCGCTCGCCGCCTGGTCGGGTGAATCGGAGGACCGACTCCCGGCCCTCGAGGGTCGACTGCGTACGGCCCTCGAACCGCTACGCGAGGGGGACATCCCGAAGGCGCTGGGACAGGTCAATGACGCGATCACCCACGAGCTACCGAAGGTGGGAGCGCGCCGCGAGGTCGCCCGGGCCGACGGCACGGCCCTCCTCGGTGCCGCGCGGGACCTTGGGCTTCCGAACGACGTTCTCGATCGCGCGCTGCGTCTCGACTCGCAGGCAACCCCCATCGACTGGAAGGCGACCGTCGAGGCGGTCGAGTCGGCGAACAACCAGGTCGGCGAGGCGCTTCGCTCGCGCGTCGCCGCCACGTTGGATTCGCTCCGCGCGACGTTGGAGTCGCTCCGAGAATACGGCGTCGACCCCACGGAAGCGCTCGCCCAGATCGGGGAGCTGATGGGAGCCGTTCCCACCGCGCCGCCGAACCAGGTGCCGCGACTGCTCGAGCAGGCGCGCGGGATCACCGAAGAGCCCGTGGTCGGGATCGTGGCGAGCCTCATCGACACCGTCCGCCCGCGCCTGGTCGAAGCCCGGCGCTTGGGGCGTGACCCGAGCGAGGTGTTCGCAACGATGAACCGAGCGCGCGAGGCGCTCCGGCTCAAGATCTACTCCGAGGCGCTCGCCGCGAGCCAGGAAGCGCTCGACCGCGTGAGCAACCTCACCGCCGACCTGGACTCGGCCCGCGAGGAGGCGGAATCGTTGGGGGAGCTCCTCCGCCGTCTCGAGGGGGCGCGATTCCCGACCGACCGGTTCGCCCAGGCGCTCCAGAAGATCCGCGACCGTCTCGCGGCCGTCGAGCTCGAGGCGGCCCAGACGCTGCTGCGCGAGACCCTCCGCACGATGGGCCAGGAAGCGGCCCAGTTCTTTTCCGCCCGGCTCGCGATCGTCGAGTCCGTCCTGCCGTTCGCGCGCGAGCGCGGGTTCCTCCCTCCCGACCTCGAGGACGATCTCGCGACCGTCCGACGCCACCTGGACGACGGTCGTATCGCCGACGCGGGCGAACTCCTGAGCGCGCTCGAGGTCCGCCTACGGACCACGGCCCTCCCGTACGTCACGCGACGGATCGAGGAGCTCGAGAAGGGGTTCACCGAGATCCCCGACGAGTCGCTCATCACTCCCGTCCGCCGCCTGCTCGCCGACGCCGACGTGAACCTCCACGTGAAGGAGGACCTCCCCGCATCGGCGGAGAGCCTTCGGCGCGCGGAACGCGAGTTCACCTCGGTCTTCGCCGCCCATGCTTCCGCCATGGTCGAGCTCCTCGAGGAGGAGCGCCGGACCTTGGAAGCGATGGGCGGGGCGGGCGACGAGATCCAGCGCCAGATCGACGAGGTCCAACAGATCTTCAACATGGGGGATTTCGTCAAGGCCTCGCGGGCGTCGCAGGAGATCCGGACCCGCGCCCACCAGCAGCAGCTCCTCCGCGGCGAGGATGCCATATCGCACGCCAAGCTCGCTCTCGTCGAGCTCGGCAAGATGGGCGTCGAGGCGGGGCCGCTCCGCACGACGCTCGAGCAGGCGCTAGAGGCCGCGAAGGGGCAGCGATATTCGGACGCGTACCGGATCGCTGCGGAAACCCAGGACGCCGCCTTGCGGCTCAAGGCGAAGGCCCAGTCGATCCTCGACGGTCTCGCGGCGGCGAACGAGCTGTTCCAGGAGCTCAAGTCGGGGGGCGTGACCATCGATGTCCACCGCGACAAGATCCGGCTCGCCCAGGTCGCCTACCAGGCGCTCGATTTCGACGGGGCGAAGGACACGCTCGATGTCCTGATGGCGCTGATGCGCTCCGAGCTCGCCAACGCGGAAACGCGTCGCCTCATCGCCGAGGCCCGGCTCCTCCGCGAGGACGGCCAGCGCCTCTCGATCCCGACCGACGCGCTGGCCGCCCGGATTACCGAGGCGCAGAGCGCGCTCGACGACGGCCGTTCGTCCGAGGCGCTCCAGAGCGCGCGCCGCGTCGGAACCGAGCTCGTCGAGACGCTGCGCCCCGTCCTTGCGGAGAACCTGCGGACCCTCGAGCAGGACCTCGAGGTGGCCCAGTCGGCCGGCCTCGACATCGCGCCGGTCGTCGAGGTCCTCGGGGAGGCGCGGCGCCGTCTCGGCCTTCCGGTTCCGGTGGGCGTCGCCGAGCTCGTCGAGCGCGCGAGCGCCCAGCTCGTGGAGACCCGCGGCTTCCTCGAGCACGCCGACCGCGCCCTCAAGCGCGCGGCGGAGGCGTTGAACCAGGGCGAGCTCGTGCGCGCCTCGGTCCCGAACGGACGCGATCGCCTCGCGGCGGTCGAGACGACCCTCAAGCGGCGCGACTACGCGCGCGCGATCGAGCTCGCCGGCACGCTCGAGCGCGAGATGCTCCAGGTGACCTACCAGCAGGTGTCGAAGAACCTCGCCGGATTCCAGGGCGTCCTCGTTCGGGCGCGCCAGGCCGGCGGGGACACCGCGATCGCGGAGAACCTTTTGATGCAGGCGCGCCAGGCGCTCGAGGAGGGTCGTCCCCTCGAGGCGCTCCAGCTCGCCTCCCGTAGCGAGGCCGAACTAGAGCGCGTCGAGCTCCAGCTACGGATCGCCGAAGGTTCCCTCCGCACGATGCAGGGCAAGCTCGAGTCGGCGGAGAAGGAGGGACTGCAGGCCCGCGTCGCGCGGGAGAAGCTCGCCGAGGCCGAGCAGTCGTTCCGCGATCACCTCTACCCGATCGTCCTCGAGCTCGCGATCGACGCCTCCGACTCGCTCGCGGTCTCGCGCGAGGGGTTCCGGCGGGCGCGCGAGGCGCTCGATTCCGCGGACCGGCAGGTCAAGTCGGCGATGGAGCTCGGCGCAGACGTCGCCGAGGCGATGCCGGTGCTCGAGGCGGCGCGCTCGGCTCAGCAGACCGGCGACTATCCCGACGCGACGCGCAAGGGTCGGGAGGTCGCGGAGATGGCGCGGTGGGCGATCGAGCGGCTCTACTCCGGCGCCCTCAGCGATCTGCGTCACCTGACGGAAACGGCGCGCGCCGCCGGCCTTCCCGACGACGCGGCCGATCCGAGCCGCGGGGTCGAGGAGGTCGAGACCGCGCTCCAGACGCGCGATTGGAAGCGCGCGAACGAGCTGCTCCAGTCGGCGCGCGAGTCCACGACGGCCGCGATGACCGCGCGCCTGGACGGTCGGATCGCCGAGATCGAGTCGCTCTACGCCGCGATGGGAGCCCCGCCGGAGCCCGAGATCCCGCTGCGGGAGGCGGCGCGGGCCCGGATCGCCGAGGCGCGCACCCGGGGGGCGTTCGCGGAAGCCCTCGGGGTCCTTCGGGACGAGGAGGCGCGCATCGCCGAGCATCAGCGCACCGACCTGCAGGCGCGGGTCACCGCGCTTCGCGAGCGCCTCTGGATCGGCGAAAAGCTGGGCGTCGACACGACACCCGTCATGGAGATCTTCAGCGAAGGTCAGCTCGCGCTCCAGTCGGGGAAGCTGGTCGAGGTCCCGGCATTCGTCGATCGGGGCGAGGAGCTCCTCCGCTCGCTCGTCGCGACCCGGGTCCCGGAGCGCCTCCGCGAGACCCAGACGGAGCTCGTCTTCGCCCAAGAGGGGCTTCACGTCGCGCTCGACGACGTCGCCGACCGTCTCAAGGCCGTCGGCGCGCTCCTCTCGAGCGGCTCCCCTATCGAGGCCGCCCAGCTCGTCCTGACCTCGACCGAGGAGCTCAACCGACGCAAGGCGCTCCACCGCGAGCTGATGAACCTCCACTATCTCATCGACGCCGCGCTGGGACGCGCGGCGGAGCGCCACGTCGACACCGCGGCCGCCCGCCGGCTCCTCGACGAGTCGATCCACGTGCGCGTGACCGACTACGCCCTTGCGCTCGAAAAGGCGCGCGAAGCGCTCCGGCTCCTGCAGGGACAGCTGCAGGGGACGGAGAGCGTGACGCCCGCGAACTTCTGGCCGTTCCGCAAGGCGCCCGGGGCCTGAGCGCTCAGGCCGCGCTGGTACCGGTCCCGGAGCCCATCGGCGGCAGGCCCGGGACACCGCGCGGCGGACCGAGCTGGAGCCGGTCGTACTCTACGGAGTGCTTCAATCCGCGTCGCCGGAGCATCTGCGAGATCTGTTCCGTGATCTGGACGATCTCCTGGCAGCGGATCGGCTTCGAGAAGTAGAACTCGGGTCGCCGCGGATCGGTGAGGGGGAAGATGAGCCGCATCCCGAACGGGTCGGGCCGGTTGTAGCCCGCGGGCTTCCGGTCGGCACGCAGGTCGCGCAGGTTCTCCTCGAGCAGCACGTCCGGCAGGATCGGCTCGGTCTCCTTCACGAACGGCCGGTTCGCCTCGAGCACCTTCCGATGGATCTCCGGGTAGACGCGCACGAGGTCCTTGAAGCTCCGACGCCCTTCGAGCAGGATGTGGCCGCTGCGGGCCTTGACCGGTGGGGTCACAACCGCGCGATATGGCGGACGTATATGGCCGTTGGCGGCGCCGACCGCCCGGGCCCGGGTCGCCCCACCTCCCCCGCCTCAGGCCGGGGTCGCTCGCGGGCCATTTAGGTTATGTGAAGCGCCTCGGTGCTGGGTCTGTGACGGAAGGGGCGGAGCGCTCTTCGGAGGCTCGGACGGGCGGAATCCGCACCCGGATCGACGCGCTCGTCCGCCGGCTGCCGGCGGCGCGGTTGCTCTGGATCCTCCTCGCCGTCCTCGCGACGTACGGTGTCTGGTTCCTCGGGGCCGGGATTGGGATCGCCACCGCGATCGGTCTCCCCGCGCTCACCGTCGTCGTCGATCTTCTCTTCCAGCGCATCCGTTTCGACCGGTTCCGGTTCCCGGACGCCGCGATCGCGACGGGGCTGTTCCTCGCGCTCCTGCTGCCGCCCGTGGTCCCGGCGATCGCCGCGGCGTCGGCCGGGATCGCGGCGATCACGCTCCGCCATGTTCTTCGACGGCGCGGGCGACCGCTGCTCAACCCGGCGGCCTCGGGCGTGTTCGTCGGCGCCGTTCTCTTCGGGCTCGCGCCGGCATGGTGGGGCGCGATCAACGAGACCCTCGTCATCGTCCTGGGCATCGTGCTGCTCCTTTGGCAGCGCCGGAGCTGGAGGCTCCCGGTGGTCTTCCTGGGCGCCTACGCTGGGCTCGCGGTGCTCCAGCGGGTCGTGTTCTCCCTGTCGACGGGGCTCGTGCTCGTCCCGCGGGTCCTCTTCCTTTCCGCCGTCGATCCCACGGTCCTCTTCTTCGGGTTCTTCATGGTCGCGGAGCCGAGGACGGCGCCCTCGGACCCCGGGACCCAGCCGATCTACGCGATCGTCGTCGCGGCGTGCGCGGCGATCCTTCCGCTCTTCCTCCCGACGATCTCCTCGCTGGTCGGACTTCTCCTCGGGAACCTGGTCACCCTCGGTCTCCGGTCCGCGACGCCGAGCGCGTCGGCATCGCGATGGGGGCGTCGGCGCGAGACCGCCTCCCGCCCGCCCGCGAAGTCCCGGCTCTCCGATGCCTCGGTCCGTTGGTCCGTCGCGCGCCGCGTGACGGCCGGCATCGCCGTCTTCCTCCTGGTGGGAAGCCTCGCCGCCGCGACGTCGAGCTCCTCCACGTCGGGGGGCAGCCTCCTGGGTTCGCACCCGATCTCGCACGGCGGGTCCGCCGTCGACGCGGGGCAATGCCAGAACGACAACGGCACCGTCGCGGCGACGACGCTCCAGTCGCTGCACAAGACGCTCGGCCCGTCGGTCATCCTCTCGTACTCGCCCTCCACCAATCTCGTCGTCTTCTACGACCCCGTGAACGCCGTCACCGTGACCGAGACCGATCTCTACGAGGACTACGGGTTCGCCGAGTTCAACGGAGATGACTACACCTCGGCCGGCTGCGTTCCGCCGTGAGAGCGTGGGCGTCGCGCACGAAAGGCTCAAAGAGGGGGTCGGCTAACCGCCCGTGGCGCTCCCGTAGTCTAGTGGTCAAGGATAGAGGCCTCTCGAGCCTCTGACGCGGGTTCAAATCAGCGTGGGAACCACCCCACCTCTGAAACTCCCGCCGGGAGCACCTCCCCGGACCGGGGCCGGTTGCAGAGATGCCCGCGTACAGGCTGTTGATCGTGTCGGAGCCCGACCCCGTGGCACCGCGCGTCGCCGAGCGTTGGGGGACCCCGCCGTCCACCGGTCACTTCGTGGAGGGAACCCCGATCCGTGCCCTCGGGCCGCACGTCGGGATGCTCCGACGACCCGGACTTCACATTCATGACGATCACGTTGACCGGCTCCTCCCGGAACCCGCGCGTCCCGGCGGCCTCACGGTCGTGTTCCCATCCGTGCACCGGAGCGAGAGCGGTCGTCCCTGCTTCACCGCCCATCCGCTCGGGAACCCCGGGGGGGCGGCCGAAGCAGGCGGGCGACCCCGCCACCTGGTCCCGACCGCGCCGCGGGAGATGACCGCGACGCTGCGCGCGCTGGCCGAGGCCGGCGCGTCGATCGGTCTCGACGCGACGTTCGAGGCCACGCACCACGGCCCGATCCTCGAGGTTCCGGCGTACTTCGCCGAGATCGGTTTTGGGGATGCCGCAGGTCCCTCCGACGCGGCCCTCGACGTCCTGGCCCGGGTGCTCCTCGAAGTCGAGGAGGACCCGCGGGACCGCGTCGCGGTCGGTGCCGGCGGCGGGCACTATGTGCCGCACTTCACCGATCTCGCCCTACGCCGGCACTGGGCGTTCGGGCACCTTCTCTCGCGGCATGCCCTCGAGGAAGGCGCGGACGGCCTCGTGACCGAGGCCCAACAGAAAACGGCCGGATCGCAAGGGGTTCTCTTCGCGCGAGCCGCCGACGCCGCGGACCCACGCTGGGCCCGTCCGGGTCCGCGGCTCCGCGATTCCGACGCCCCGCGGCGCGGACCGACGGCGCCCTAGGCGCTCCGGCGCTTCTCGTTCTTCTGGAACATGATGGCGCCCGATCGGTAGACCGCCTTTCCCAGCCGCAGGTTCTGGATCGATGCGACGTGCGGCGCCCTCTCGGCCATCATCATCGACTCGACGACCTGTCGGAAGAGGGCGCTCTGGTTGATCTCGGGGTGACGCGCGAGGAAGGCGTTCTCCTCGTGCGTGATGGTGATATTCTTTCGGAGCATTCCCTCGAGCGAGGTGTCGCGACGGTTGCCCGGCATGGCGCGGGCTAATCTCTATGCCATATATATGCGTATCTGTGCGGGTCAGACAGACGGCAGACGCGGGCGACTAGGCTGGAGCGAGGGGCCCCGCGAGGACCGTCACGAGGCCGTCCGGGCCGAACGACTCCGATGCCGCCGCGCGCACGTCGGCGGCGGAGAGCGCCCTTAGCTGCGCGGGCCACTCGCGGAGGAACGTGGGCCCCAAGTGGTGGTAGGCGACGTCCACGCCGATCTCGTGCGCCCCCTGCGTTGTCTCGAACGCGAGCGGGATCTCGCCGATGACGCTGCGCCGGATCCGGTCCAGCTCGCGCGCGGGGACGACCGAGGAACGGATGCGCCGGACCTCCGCCTCGACGAGGCGGCGGGCCGGGAGGAGCCGCTCCGGTCCGGTACCCGCATGGGCGAGCCAAAACCCTCCCCAGCGCATCGCTTCTAGATCGCTCGATGCATGGTAGGCGAGGCCGCTCTGCTCCCGGACCTTTTGGAAGAGCCGGGAAAGGAGGCCTCCCCCGAGCACCTCGTTCGCGAGGTACGCGGCGGGGTACCGGGGGTCTGCCCGGTGGAGCGAGGCGGCGCCGATGCGGATCTCTACTTGACTGCGACCCGGCATCGCCATCGCGATCGGGTCCGCGGCCGGCGGCCGTAGAGGAGGGATCGATGGCGGTCGGGGCGCGCGCTCCGTTGGGAAGGCGCCGAAGGCGCGACGCACCGATCGGACCGTCTCGTCGACGGACGGTCGACCCGTCACGACGAGGAGGGCGCCGTCCGATGTCGTGTGGTCGCGATGGAAGCGAACGAGGTCCCCGCGAGGGATCCGGGCGACGCTCGCGCGCGTGCCGAGCCCGGTGGATCGGTACGGATGACCGGAGGGGAAGCTCGCGCGGAGGAACTCCTTGTCGGCGCGGCTCCCTGGCTGCGCCTCTTCGCGAAGCTGGCGCTCGAAGGTCTGGCGACGGACCCGGGCCAGGTCCGTGGGATCGAACCGAGGTCGAAGCACGACGTCCGCGAGGAGTCCGAGCAGCGGCTCGAACGACGCCTGGGGTCCCCAGATGGTGTATTCGGTTGTTTCGGGGGCGATGCGATGCGACAGCGCGGCGCCATGTCGATCCAGGAACCGGGCGAGCCCGACGCGATCGCGGTTGCCGGCGGCGCTCGCGGCGACGAGGGACGCGAGAAGCGCGGTTCCCTCCTTTCCGGAGTGGTCGTAGGCCCAGCCGGAGGGGCCGAGGTAGGACGCGGCGAAGCTGGCCGCGCCCGCCGGGGCCGATTGTCGGGCGATCTCGAGTCCGTCGGCACGCGTCGTCGAACGGACGACCTGAGGATCCTTGTCACGCGTCATCGATGGCGCCTCCGCGGGGCATGTAGCGGACGACCGTCCGGCCCGTCTCCGTGAACGTCGCACGAGCGGCCGCCCGGATCTGGCGCTGTGTCGCGGTGAGGATCCGAGTGAGGAGGTGCGACTCGAACCCGGGCGGGCCGAGCATGGCGAAGTAGCCGAGCCGGAAGGCGGTGCGCGTTGCCCCCTCGTAGGAGAGAGCGGAGGCTCGTGCGATCTTGGTGCGCGCGTCGGCGAGCTCGGCCGCGGTAGGTCCCGCCCGGGCCAATCGCTCGACTTCCTCGAGGATCGCCGATTCGATCCGATCGAGCGAGACGCCCTTCGCCGCCTGGGCGTGAACGGTGAACAGCGAGGGATGGACCCGGGGCCGCCATTCCGAGGTGGCTCGAACGGCGAGGCCGGTATCGACCAGTCGCTTGTAGAGCCGGGCCGACGGGTGTTCCGATGATCGCCCCCACATCGAGCCCGTGGCGAACATGCGGGTCTCTCCTCCCAGGACGACATCGAGCAGGATCGTGGCCGGCAGCGTGGGGTCGGAGATGGCAGGGGCCCTCCATCCGATCTCCAAGAACGGAGTGGTGCCCGGACCCGAGAGCGATGACCGTCGCTCCCCGATCGGCGGCGGTTCGGCGATCCGGACGTGCGGATCGTCGCCGGTCGAGGGTAGGCGCCCGAATCGCCGTCGAATCTCGGCCCGGAGGGTGGCCGGATCGAAACCGCCGGAGACCACGAGGACGGCGTTTCGGGTGCCGTAGAACCGGTGGTAGTAGCTCGCGAGGGCCTCGGGGGTGAGCGATCGGATGTCCTCGGGGTATCCGAGGGCATCCCAGCGGTACGGATGCCGTTGGAAAGCGACGGCGTAGAGCTCCTCGTCGACGCGGAACTCCGGCCAGTTCTCGTTGCCCTCCCGCTCCGACCGGATGATCGTCCGCTCTCGCTCGACCTCTTTCGGCGCGATGAGAGCGCGGGTCATCCGGTCGGCCTCGATCGCGAGCGGGATCGAGAGGTGCTCGCGGGGGACGGTCGAGAAATAGGCGGTGAAGTCGTTGTCGGTGAAGGCGTTCAAGGTGCCCCCGACCTCGACGATCGCGCGATCGAGCTCGCCCTTCTTGTACCGGGGCGACCCGAGGAAGAGCATGTGCTCGATCCAGTGCGAGGCGCCCGTGACCCCGGGCCACTCGTTCTTCGAGCCGACCTTGTACCAGACCCAGACGCTCGCGGTCGGGCTCGCCGCGTTCGGCGCGAGAAGCACCGAGAGCCCGTTCGGGAGCTCAACGCGCTCGATCCGGGGCATGCGCGCGGCGCGGGAGACCATCGGGAATTCCGAGGCCCCGCCGCATATAACGAGCGACTGGCACGGGGGTGCCGAGGGACCGGAAAGCCCCGTATGGGAGCGACCCCACCGTCTCGGCCCGCCGGTCCGGTGCGCGCACGCAAGCGGACGATGATATAGTGGACCGTCGCTCGACGGCGCCGATGCCCGACGACCTCGACCGGCTTAGGGCCCGGCTCGCGCGCGTCGACGCCCAGCTCCGACAGAACGTCCGACGGCGCCTCGCCCTCGCGCGAGCGATCGGTGCCGCGAAACGGCGCTCCCAGCTGCCGATCCGCGCGCCGACCGTCGAGCGCGCGGTCGTGGGACGATGGCAAGACGGGCTCGAAGACCTCGGGATCCCGCCGGACCGTGCACTCATTCTGGCGCGATGGCTCGTCGACGAGGCGATACGGGTCCAGGAAGAGGGCGGTCCCCGGACCCCGGTGGCGCCGCAGAAGATCCTCGTCGTCGGCGGGGCGGGCGAGATGGGTCGGTGGCTCTCGCGCTTCGCACGGACGATGGGGCACGAGGTGCGTGCGCTCGATCCCAAAGGGGCCACGCGGCTCGAAGCGCCGAGGGAGCGGAGCCTCGCCGCGGGTGCGGCGTGGGCGGACCTGATCGTCGTCGCGACTCCCATCGACGTCGCCCCCAAGGTGTACCGGGAACTCTGGCACACGGGCACGCGCGCGGTCGTCCTGGACGTCCTCTCCGTCAAGACCCCGCTTCTGTCCTCGATCCGTCGCGGCCTTTCGCTCGGCTATCGCGTGACGAGCGTCCATCCGCTCTTCGGACCGAAGGTGCGACCGCTCTCCGGGCACAATCTCCTCGTCCTCGAATGCGGAGATCCCTCGGCGACCGAGGCCGCGGCCGCGCTCTTCCGGCCGAGCTCGCTCTCGGTCTCCGTCCTTCCCGTCGCGGAGCACGACGTCCTGATGGCGGATCTGCAGGCGCTGCCGCGTGTCGTCAATCTGCTGTTCGCTTCCGCGCTCACGCGCGCCGGACGCCGTCGCCAGGAACTGGCCAAGACCGAGACGCCCTCCTTCCGCCGACAGGCCGAGGTCACGCGGACGGTGCTCGCGGAGAACCCGGATCTATCCTTGGCTCTCCTCGTCCGGAACCCGGGATCGCGCCAGATCCTCACGCGGCTCGAGCGAGGCCTGGCGGAGCTCCGACAGACCCTCGCCTCCCCGGACCTCCGAGCCCATCGGGCCACCCTCGCCCGCGGTCGCCGGCTCTTGGGGCCTTCTCCCCACGCGCTCGCGCCGGTCCGCGCTGCGCCCCTACGTCGCACGCGTTCGCGCCGTCGCCGCTGACGGCGCCACGGTTGCCGCTCTCGTGCGCCTTGGTCCGGCGGTAGTTTTATGCCGGGGGGGCCGCCATGGCCCGGCGTGCTCCCGGCCCTCCGGCTGGTCCGTTTCGGCAATACTCTCGTCTCGTTCGCCGGCACCCTTGTCGGCGCTATGGTCGCGAGCGGTCGGGGCGTCGATCTCCCCGCAAGCTCCTGGGTCGTCTACCTGCTGGCAGCGCTCTCCGCCGCGATGGTCACGGGGGGCGGCAACGTCCTCAACGACATACTCGACCGGGAGAGCGATCAGAGGAACCACCCCGACCGGCCCCTGGTCACCGGGGCGATCTCGGTCCGGAGCGCGCGCTGGCTCTCGGCGAGCCTTCTCGTCGGGGCCGCGATCGTCGTGCTCCCCGTACTACCGTCCGCGCCGTGGATCGCGCCGCTGCTCGGCGCCGCGGTGGCGGCGCTCCTCGCCTACGAGTTCCACTTCAAGTCGAGGGGCCTGTCCGGGAACTCCCTCGTCGCCTTCCTGACCGCGGCCGTCTTCCTCTACGGTGGGGCGGCCGCCGATCGTCCGCTGCTGCTGGTCCCGTTCGCCCTGATGGCGTTCGCCGCCACGCTCAGCCGCGAGCTCATCAAGGACATGGAGGACGCCGAAGGGGACGTGGAGCGACGGACCCTGCCGCGCGTCCGGGGCTTCCCGCTCGCCACGCGGCTCGCTCGCCTCGCGGTCGGCGTCGCCCTTGCCCTCAGCCCGGTCCCGCTCCTGTTCCTCGTTCCGCTGGCGTCTGGGGCGGGGATTATGTACCTCGCCCTAGTGCTCGCCGCCGATGCGCTGTTCGTCGTCTCGGTCGCCTCCCTTCCCGGGGAACTGCATCGCGCGCAGACCGTCAGCAAGGCGGCGATGACGCTCGCCCTCCTCGCCTTTGCGGCGACGGCGTTCCGCTGACGGGGGAACGATGGGTCGGATCCTCGAGTACCTCACCGAGCGCCTGACGCGCGGACCGCTGCATTTCACTCTCATCGATCCGGACAAGTCGCGGGACGGCCGCGCTTCGGCGATCGCCCGCGGAGCCGCCGAGCTCGGCTCCGACGCGATCCTCCTCGGCGGATCGACGGGGATCTCCCCGGAGGTCATGGGGGCCTCGGCGCGCGCGATCCGGTCGGCGTCGTCGCTCCCCGTGATCATCTTCCCCGAGGGTGCCACCTCCTTGACCGGCGACGCCCAGGCGGTCCTTTTCATGAGCCTCCTCAATTCGCGGAATCTCGACCTCGTCATCCGGGCCCACGTGAGAGCCGCGCCGTTGGTGCGCTCCCTCGGACTCGAGCCGATCTCGCTCGGGTACGTGGTGGTGGCCCCCGGGATGCGCGTCGGCGAGGTGGGAGAGGTCGACGCCGTCCCGCGCGACGCCATCGGACTCGCCCAGGGCTATGCCCTCGCGGCCCAGTATCTTGGGATGCGCTTCGTCTATCTCGAAGCCGGATCGGGGGCGCCGAGCCCGGTGCCCGTCGAGATGGTGCGAGGCGTCCGCGAGGTTCTGGGGATCCCCCTCATCGTGGGGGGCGGGATCCGGTCCGGACCCGAGGCGAAGGCGCTCCTCGAGGCCGGAGCGCAGATCCTCGTCACCGGCACGGTCACCGAGGAGGAAGGTCTCGGTGCCGGCTTCCGTGGGATCCTCTCGGAGGTGAGGCGGGGCCGTGGAGGATAGGCCCGTGGCCGGCCCGGAGCCCCGACGGCCGCCGTCGTACTCTCGGTTCATCTTCCGCGCGCCGACGACACCGCGCTCCCTCGGCGTCGTGGCGATCCTGACCCTGGCCTCCGCCGCTCTGGCGTGGGGGACCTCCCTGACCGCCGTTTCGTTCCTCCTCGATTGGACGCTCATCTTCCTCGGTCCGGCGATCGTGGCCGCCGGACTCACGCCACCCCTCGCGCGCGCCCTCGGCGGCCGCATCGGGCTCCAACGGAGCGTGCTGCTCGTCGCCACGACGTCCGCGGTCGGACTCCCGCTCCTGCTGGGCTGGAGGGCGCTCACCTGGCTCGCCGGGCCCACGCTGACCGTTGGAATCGTACCGTTCCTGCTCCTGCTCCAGGGGCCGACGTTCTGGTTCCGCCACATGAGCCTCTTCGGGGTCTCGCGGCCTTCCCACGTCCGGTCCGTCCTCCCGTCCCTGCTCCAGCCGATCCTCGCGATCGCCGCCGTCTTCGCGCTCTTTGGCGTCAGCTGGGTTCGCGTTGGCGCCGCAGTGATCTACCTCGTCACGGCGTTCCTGTGCTGCGCGCTCCTGCTCCGCGCCGCGGACCGTCCTCTCCGACGCGAGTTCGGGGTATCGGGGGTCTCGCTGATCCGCCCGCTCCTGGACCACATCAATCTCCGCGACCCGTCGGCGACGGAATCGCTCGAGCGGTTCTTCTCCCAGTTCGCGAAGCCGGCGAACCTCGGGGTCTCGGTCGTCGCGTTCCGCCGTGGCGGTCGCCCCTACGCATCGCTCGTCCTCCCGACGGTGCATCCGGGTCCGTTCGCCGCGCTGGGCGGCAGCGATCTACCGAGGAAGCTGGCCGAGCGGCTCGGAGAATCGGCGGGAACGGTGCTGGTCCCGCACACCCCGTGCAATCACGATCTGGATCTCCCGAGCACGCGCGAGGTCGACCGTCTCGCGGCTGCGGCGAAGGAGGTCCTCGCGAGCCTCGCTCCGAGCGCGAACGGTCCGGCGAGCCCCCTCGTCTCCCCGCACCCCGGATCGTTCGCGCGCGCGCAGGTCCTCGGCGACATCGTCCTCGTCGTCGTGTCGCAGGCGCCGGCGCCGACCGACGATATCGACTTCGCCGTCGCCGACGCGATCGTGCGCGCGGTCTCGGCGGAGGAGAATCTCCGGGTCGTCGTCGTCGACGCGCACAACTCGTACGTCGAGGATGAGGGCGACATCACCTACGGCACCCCGGCCGCCGAGCGGTTGACGCGGGACGCCCGCGCGGCGGTGCGGGCGGCGATCGCGGCCGCGCGGCCGGGACCGATCGAGGTCGGCGTGGCGACGCGGGGCGGCTACTCGATCGGGCGCCACGGGATCGGCCCGTCGGGCGTTCGTGCGCTCATCGTGCGCGCCGCGGGAACGACCGTCGCCTACGCGCTCGTCGACGGCAACAACCTCGTGCTCGGCCACCGCGCGCGGATCCTCGCCGCGCTGGAAGGGGTCGTCGACTCGGCCGAGGTGCTCACGACCGACAACCACGTCGTCCACGAGGTCGACGGCAGCATCAACCCGCTCGGCGAGCGATACTCGGCCGACCAGCTCGCCGCGGACGTCCGTGCGGTGGTCGGTGAGGCGCTAAAGGACCTGGGCCCCTCGGAAGTGGCGTCGGGGAGCGTCGGAGTGCCCGACGTGCCGGTCCTCGGGCCAGATTGGACCGCTCGCCTTTTGACCTCGCTCGGAGACACCGTCTCGATGTTCGGCCACGCGTTCCTGATGACGTTCCTCCTCCTGCTGACGACCTCCGCGGTCGTCCTCGTCGTGTTGCGGTAGGGAGTCGACGATGGAGGCGCCGGCGGAACCATCGGGGCTCGCCGAAGCCGCTCGCCTCATCGGCGACACCGATGCGCTCGACCTTCTCGCGAACCTGGTCTCGATCGCGCCGACGAACCTGGAGGACCCGCTCCACGGCCGGTACGAGAAGCCGAACTACCCGCGCGCCGTCGAGCGGATCGTCCGAGCCGCGCGGCACTTTGGCCTCTCGACGCGCATCTTCGATCCGGTCGTTCACGGTCCCCCGAACCCGCACTTAGGCGCGGTCCCGCGCCCGAACATCATCATCGACCTCGACGTCGGCGCGGCGGAACGGACCCTCATCCTCGCCCACTACGACGTCGTGCCGGTCCCCGCCGAGCAGCTGGCCCGGTGGCGGAGCTCGCCCCACACGCTCACGCACCGGGCCAACGGGAGGCTCTACGGCCGTGGGGCGAACGACGACCTGGGGAGCGGGGTCGTGCCCGCGCTCATCGCGATGCGGCGGCTCGCCGCCGAAGGGGGATCGCCCCGCAACGTCCGGCTCTTGGTCTGCTGCGATGAGGAGACCGGCGGCGAGGGCGGCGTCGAGTCGCTGAAGGCCCACGACGACGCGCTCGCGCTCGAGGACCCGGAGCGGTTCCTCGTCGGCGATGTCGCGCTGATCCCGGACGGTTCTCCGCACGCGACGTCCGGCTCGTCCGGCGTCGCCTTCCTCGACGGCTCCTTCGAACGACCGGTGCCGCTCTCCGAGGTACTCGACTACGGGGACGAGCTCGTTTCCCTGCACGACGTCGCCAAGCACTGGAAGTCGCGCTACGCCTCCCCCGATTGGCCGGAGCACCTCGCCCCGGAGCCGGTCCTCACGGGCCGCGCCACGGTGACGAAGCTCGACATCTCCGGCGACGGTCGCACGACGCCCGAGATCGCCCTGCGGGCGGTGCACGCCGAGACCGATGCCGCGAATCAGATCGCCGAGTCGGTGACCCTCGTCTTCGAGGGCCCGCACGGCCAGCTCGCCCATCTCCTCGATCGCCTCCGACCGATGGTGCCGGCGCCGTACCGCGTCGAACCGGCCGGATCGACGAGCTTGGTGGTTCCGCCGGAGACCCTGGCGGTCCAGCTCATCGGCCAGAGCGCCCACGGGGGCTATCCGCACCGCGGGCACAACCCGGTGCCCGCAACGCTCGCGCTCCTCCGACAGGCGATCGCCGCCGGCTGGCTGGACGTCAGCACTCCCGTGACGGCGAGCTTCGCCGTCGACCTCCGGCTCATCCCTGAGATGCCCCTCGCAAGCGGCGTCGACGAGGTCCTCGCGACCGCGCGGCGCTGGATCGTGACCCACGAGGCGGCCGCCAAGTTGGAAGCGCCGCCGTCGCGGGCGCGTCGCGGGTACGCGCTGCCTCCCGACCACCCGGCGGTCCGTCGGCTCGAGCGGATCCTTCGCTCCGAGGGGGGCGAGGCCGGCACGTTCGGCGAGTACGGCGGCACCGATGCGAGCTCGCTCGCCGAGGTCCGAACGCCCTCCGGCGACCCGCTCCCCGCGATCGTCTTCGGGAGCATGGACCGCGCGGCGCACATCCACGAGGCCGAGGAGAGCATCGATCCGAAGCTGATGGCGACGATCGTTCGGACGATCTACCGGTTCGTCCGCGAGCCCTAGAGGCGGAACCCCCGGATGGTGGACCCCCATCTGCTCGCGCCCGCGCAGGTGCTCTGGGTCCTCACGACGACGTACATCGCGAACGCGTCGGCGACGCTCCCGCGGGGTCGCGGCCCCCCGATGGATCTCGGCAGCAACTGGCGCGACGGCCGACGGGTCCTCGGGGCCTCGAAGACGTGGTCGGGGTTCCTGTTCGGCACCTTCTTCGCGCTCCCGTTCGGGCTCCTCCAGGCCTACCTCTTCCTGATCGCGCCCCCCGATCTCGCGATCGTCCCGGGATTCGGACCCTCGGTCGTGGCCGCGGTCCCGGTCGTCCTCCTCTTGACGGCCGGTGCGATGACCGGCGATGCCGTGGGATCGTTCGTGAAGCGGCGGATCGGCCGGCCGAGCGGGGCACGGACCGTGCTCCTCGATCAGCTCCCGTTCGTGGCGCTGCCGGTGGTCGTCGGCCTCCTGGTCTTCCCCGCCACGTTCGTCCCCGCGTTCTTCTCCCCGGAAGGCATCTTATGGCTCGTCCTCTTCACCCTCGGATTCCACGCCCTCTTCAACTGGATCGGCTACCGGGTCGGAACGAAGAAGGTCCCGTGGTAGGTAGGTGACGACGCCGATGTCGACCGGGTCCCGCGGCGAGCTCCTCCGGCTCCTCCGTGAGTCCGGCGCGGTCCGGTTCGGGGAGTTCACGCTCGCTTCCGGCCAGGTCTCCGACGTGTACGTGGACATCAAGAAGGCGTGGACCGACCCCGCGCGTCTTGCGGTCATGGCGGCGGAGCTCGCGGCGCGCGTCGGGGATGCCGAGCGCCTCGCGGGGATGGAGCTCGGCGCCGTGCCGCTCGTCGTCGCGACCGCGCTAAGGACGGGCCTGCCGTACGTGGTCGTCCGCAAGGCGGCAAAGACGCACGGGACCCTGCAACGGTACGAGGGAGAGATCCCCGCCGGGGCGCGCGTGCTCGTCATCGAGGACGTGGCGACGACCGGCGGCTCCTCGGAAGAGACCGTCGCGATCGTGCGGGCCGCGGGGGGCCTCGTCGACCGCATCCTCGTCGTCGTCGACCGCGGCCAGGGCGCCCGCGAGCGCTTGGCGTCGCGCGGCGTCACCCTGGAGCCGCTCGTGACGCTCGACGAGCTGCGAGGGACCCCGACGTGAGCGGGGTGACCCGCCCGGACGCCACGGTGCTCGTCGCTGACCCGTCCGAGGCGGGGACCGTCTACGGTCGCGGGTTCTTCGGTACCGTCGGCGATGGCGGCCTCTCCCTCGACCGCTACGAATCGGTCTACCTGCTCGAGATGGGCCGGCTCGAGGTCCGCGACCCCTCGCGGCGCGCGGTCGACTGGGCGGAGCTGTTCCGTCGTTCGACGCGGCACGAACTCGGGTTCGGCGTACGCTACCTCGTCTACCGCGACCTGCGCCAGCGCGGGTACGTCGTACGCGCGAGCCCGCCGCCGATCGCCTTCGCCGTCCTGCCGAGGGGCGGGATCCTCCACAAGACCCCGTCGCGGTTCTGGGTGGAGGCGTACTCCGAGCGGGAGCCGTTCGACCTGGCGCGCCTCTTCGAGCTCGCGGAGAAGGCCCAGGGTGCGAAGAAGACCCTCCTCCTCGCGCTCGTCGACGAGGAGTCCGATCTCACGTTCTACCGCGTCCGGCGCCCCACCCCGAGCGGTTCCCTCGCGGCGCGCAGCCTCTCCGTGCCCGCAACGGGGTGGCTCTCCGAAGACCGGATCGTGGTCTTCGATCCCGACGCCGTCGAGATGCTGGGGAAGTCGCTCGCGTACGGCAGTCGGATCGGCGATCGTCTCGAGCTCAGCCTCATCGAGGGAGCGTACCTCCTCGCGCTCGGCCAGCTGGCGCTCCGCGACACCCGGTCCCGTCGTTCGGTACCCGCCGCGCAATTCCAGCGACGCGCGCGACGTCTCGATCCGCGGTTCGCGGAACGGCTCGCGGCGTACCGGACCTTGCGCGAAAGGGGCCTCGTCGTCAAGACCGGGTTCAAGTACGGCGCGCACTTCCGCGCCTATCCGAGGAGCCCGGAGAGCTCGCACGCGCGCTATCTGGTGCAGGCGGTCCCGGACCGGCACCGCGCCACGTGGCCCGAGGTCGCCGGCGGAATCCGCGTCGCGCAGGGGGTCCGAAAGGAATTCCTCATCGGCGCGGTCGCGGCCAGCGGCTCGGTCCGGTTCCTCGAGCTCGAACGGATCCGTCCGTAGAGTACTCTCGACCCCGGGGCGCTCGAAAGGCGATTCCCCCGTCGGTTGTGCTCGCTCGGAGGAGCTGCCGTCATCCCGGCGGGGACAATCCTTATCTCCCGCGGTCCCCCGACGCTCCGATCTGGGATGGCGGGGCTCCCCGAGCTGGAGGTCATCGGCCTCGGTGCCTTCGCCGGGCTCACGATCTATCTCGGCATGCCGTTCGCCCAGGCCGCCGGCCTCACGATCCGGACGCGCGCGGTGCTGAGCGCCTTCGCGGCCGGTGTCCTCGTGTTCATCTTCTACGACGTGGTCTCCCAGGCGAACTCCCTCGTCGACGGACAACTGGACTCCGGCGCGAGCGCGTTCTTCGGTTACGCCTCGGTGCTGATCGGCGGAACCATCGTCGGCATGGCCTCGCTCATCGGCTTCGAGATATGGTTCACCCAGCGCGCGCGCTTGCGCGCCGAGATCCAAGAACCGTCGGTCGAGCGCTTCCTCCTCGATCCGAAGACGCTCGCGACCCTCGTCGCCGTCGGTATCGGCCTCCACAACTTCTCCGAAGGGCTCGCCATCGGCACCTCCTACGCGGCCGGTGCGCTCGGGCTCGGGGCGGTCCTCGTGATCGGATTCGCCATCCACAACTCGACCGAAGGGTTCGGGATCCTCGGCCCGAGCATGATGGCCGGGACGCGGTTCTCCGTCGCGCGGCTCCTGGGCTTGGGGCTGGTCGGCGGAGGTCCGACGGTTCTCGGCACGATCGTCGGGAGCCAGTTCAACGCGCCGATCCTGTCGATCCTCTTCTACGGTCTCGCCGCCGGCGCCATCCTCTACGTCGTGATGCAGATGACCCGACCGATGCTCGGACCCGAGACACGGAACGTCGCGCTGCTCGGCATCATGGCCGGCTTCGTCCTCGGCTACGTGACGGATCTCGTCGTCACGTTCGGCGGCGGCTGAGCCCGTCTAGGACGGGGACGCGTCGAACGTCGCCACGGCGGCGAGGAACGCCCGGATCCGCGCAGGGTCCATCTGTCCGGGGGCGGACTCCACGCCCGCCGACACATCGACGCCCCAGGGTCGGACCGCCTGCAGTGCCTCGACGACGTTCTCCGGCGTGAGCCCACCGGCGAGCAGCAGTTTACGACCGGGGTGCGCGTCGACGAGTCGACGGCAGGTCTCCCAGTCCGGAAGATCGGGGCTCCCGGCCGCGAGCGGGCTCCCGACGAGATCGAGGTGGAGCCGGGCGTAGTCCTCGGCGGGCGGCACGGGGGGGTCCGGCGCTCCCGACCCGGGTGCACCGATCGGGAGCGACGGGACGGAGTGATGGATCTCGAGGAACTCCAGATCGCTCGGGATCGTCCCGTAGACCTGGATGCGGTCGACGCCGATATCGTCGAAGAGCTGGTGGACCAGCTCGGAGCTCGGGTCCTGGACGACGGCCCACGCCTCGGCCTCCTTGGAGAGGTGGTCCATGAGCCCCGGGATCGCCTCCGGGGCGACGTTCCTCGGTGACGCCGGGGCGCCGACGACGAACCCGGCAGCTCCGCCGTCGGGAACGAGCGCGACGATCTCCGCGTCTTTCACGCCCGTGAGCTTGACGAACGTCTTCATGTCGCCTCGGGCGGCGATGCGGCCGGGCCCCGGGGGTCGGAGGGGTCCGACGGTCGGATCACGGGTGCGCGGACGAAGTCCGGCGTTTTGAGCTTGCCGCCCTCGGAACGGGGCGGCGGTGTCCGTTCAACCCCTCGACGAACGTCCGGTGGAGGCGCTGGAGGGCGTACGTGGCCCGCTCCTGCGGAACGACGACGGAGATGGACCGCGCCGTCGCGAGAAGGCCGCCGGCTCCCTTGAGGACGGAGCGGGGTATCCGGGGCAGTTCGTCGAGGATCCCTTCCCCGACGGCGCTCACGAGCGAAACGGCGACCGGATGCCCGAGCACCGCTCCGTACTTCAGGGCGAGCGGTTCGAGCGCGAGACGCGCCCGCGCGGCGTCGGCCGGGTCGAGCAGGACCCCGAGCACGGCCTCGGTCGTCACGACCGCCGCCATGTTGACGTTCACGGCGACGAGGCGTTCCGTGATCTCGGCGAGGAGCCCCGGGCGCTGCCGGCCCCCCGCCACACGGAGGTTGAGACTCCGCAGCGGGCCCAAGAGCGTCACGGCGCGAGCGCTGACGCCCGCCCGGGCCGGCCCGATCGTCGTGGTCCGTTCGCGGTGGTTGAGGGATCGGACCTGGACCTCGACGCGGCGGCTCGCGGCCGGCTCGATCGTGACGGGGTGGAGGACCTTCGCACCGAACTGGGCGATCTCCTCGGCCTCCTCGTAGGACAGGTGGCGCACGGTGCGCGCTTTCGGCACGAGGCGCGGGTCCGCCGTCGAGATCGCCACGTTGCGCTTCACGAGCTCGACACGCAGCGCGTCGAGGATCGCTCCCAGCGCGCTCGCCGAGTAGTCGGAGCCGCCGCGACCGAGCGTCGCGGGCCGTCCGTCCGGGCTTCGCCCGAAGAAGCCCGTGACGACCGGGATCTTTCCGGCGCGCAGGACCGAGCGCAGCCGGCGTCGCACGGGTCCTTGCGACCGGTCGAGCAGGACGCGTGCCGCCCCGAACGACGAGTCCGTGGCGAGGCCGATGCGATCCGCGTCGAGCGCCACCGCGTCGAGCCCGTGGGCGCGGAGATGTTCGGCGAACCACGTCGCGGAGAGTCGCTCGCCCTGGCTCAGCAGGGCGTCCTGGAGCGCGGGAGGCGGATTCGGCCGCCGCGCGACGCGACGGGCGATCCGGGCGGTGTCGTCGAGGCGGGCGCGGAGCGCCGGCGAGTCACCCGGGTGCAATCGAGCGAGGCTCTCGATGAGCGACGGCACGTCCGTCGCCCCTTCCTCGTGGAGCAACGTCCGCTTTAGGAGGTCCGTGACCCCGGCGCGCGCCGAGACCACGACGACCACGGGGTGACGCTCGCGTCGAAGGGTCCGGATGCGCCCGAGAACGAGCTCCGGCTCCGAAAGCGATTCGCCGCCGAACTTGAGGACGATGGGCCGACGATCCATGGGACCGCTACGCTCCTCCCCGGGGATCGAGAACGCCCCGACGGAGCGCGAGCTCGGCATTGAGGACCGAACCTCCCGCGCCGCCGCGGACGGCGTTGTGGGAGAGGAGGAACAATCGGAGGAACGGCGGCTCCCACCGAACCCGACCGACCGTCGCCTGCATGCCCCGGCTCCGCGGCGTCGAGCCCCCCCATCGGTCGCGGAGCGGCTGGGGACGGTCGACCTCGGAGCGGAGGACTACCGGCGGGTGCGGGGCGGTAGGGAGGTGGTCCGACGCCAGCGGATCGAACGACGTCCACGCCGCGGAGAGCTCGCGCAGCGACGGCGACCGCGTCGCCTCGATCGTGACCGCCTCGAGGTGCCCGTCGCGGACCCCGACGCGCGCGCAGTGGGCGAGGACTTTCACGGGATGGTCCCGGACGAGGCCGCCGCGCACGCGGCCGAAGATGCGGCCGGTCTCCTCGACCATCTTCTCCTCTTCCTTCGAGATGTACGGGATCACGTTGTCCATGACCGAGAGCGAGGGAACCCCCGGGAACCCGGCGCCCGAGAGCGCCTGGTAGGTCGCCACGTGGATCGTCTTGGGTCGAAGCAGGTCGAGCACGGGCGCGAGGCCGAGCACGAGACCCGTGGTGCTGCAGTTCGCGTTCGTGACGATCGGCGCGGTCCCGCGCCGTCGACCGGCGAGTAGCGCGAGATGCGATGGGTTCACCTCGGGGATCAGGAGCGGAACGTGCGCGTCCATGCGATGGTCGGCCGCGTTCGAGAACACCGCAATGCCGCGCCGGGCGCACTCGGTCTCGATCTCGCCCGCGAGGCCCGAGGGAAGAGCGCTGAAGACGATCCGGACGCCCGCCCGCTCGAGCTGCCGCGGGGTGGTCCGGACCAGGACGCGTTCGGCGAGCCCCTCCGGCGGCGCCTCGCTGATCTGCCAGACCTCCGAGAGCCGCCGTCCGGCCGACCGATCGCCGGTCGCGAGGTGCTGGAGGTCGAACTCGGGGTGATCGGCGAGCAGTCGGACGAAGTGTTGCCCGATGTAGCCGCTCGCTCCGAGGACCGCACACGCCCATCGGTCGCTCACGGGAGGAACCCTCCCCGGAGTCCGAGCTCGGTGATCGCGATCGCCGCGATGGCCTCAACGACGGGAACGGCGCGCGGAACGATGCACGGATCGTGTCGTCCCGTGACGCGAAGTCGCGCGCTCGCGTGCGTGGCGAGATCGACCGTCTCCTGTTCGCGCGCGATCGAAGAGGTCGGCTTGACGGCGACGCGGAAGATGAGGGGGGTCCCGACGGTCAGACCGCCCAGGATCCCACCGGCGTTGTTCGTCCGCGTCCGCACGCGATCGCCGTCGTAGTAGAACGGATCGTTGTGTTCGCTCCCGTGCATCCTCGTACCCCCGAAGCCCGCGCCGAACTCGATCGCCTTGACCGCCGGGACCGCGAACGCGAGGTGGGCGATCGCGCCCTCGACGGAATCGAAGAACGGCTCGCCGAGACCGACCGGCAGTCCCTCGACGCGGCACTCGACGATGCCGCCGACGCTGTCACCGGCCCGGCGCGCCTCCTCGATCGTGGTCTCCATCCGCGCCGCGGCGTCGGGGTCGGGGCAACCGACCTCGTTGCGGCGCGACCGTTCGCGGAGGGCGGGCACGTCGAGCCCGTCCAACGGGCCGGCGTCGACCCCTCCGATCGACCGGGTGAAAGCGAGGAAATCCACCCCTTTGGATCGCCAGAGCTCGCGTGCGATCGTGCCGGCGACGACGAGCCCGACGGTCATCCTACCGGAGAAGATGCCGCCGCCGCGCAGATCGGCGTCGGCGCCGTAGCGCATCCGCGCCGGATAGTCGGCGTGCCCTGGCCGCGGCGTCGCGCGGGCCTTCTCGTACGGATCGCTGCGGACGTCCTGGTTCGCGACGTGCGTTCGGATCGGTCCACCGTCCGCCCGTCCATCGCGGACACCGGAGTCCACGACGAGTTGGTCCTCCTCCTGCCGTCGCGTCGCGAGCCGACGTCCGACGGGACGACGGCGGTCGAGCTCCGCCTGGATCGCCGCGAGATCGATGCGGGTTCCCTCGGGGACCCCCTCGACGACCGCACCGACCTCAGGACCGTGGCTCGAGCCGAAGATCGTGACCCGGAACAGCTCGCCCCACCGCATCATCGGTCCCCCACCGCCGAGATCCCGAGCTGGCGCATCGCGCTCCAGAACCCGGGGAACGACTTGCGGACGGCGCGGGAGTCCCCGATGGTCGAGGCCCCGCGCGCGGCGATCGCGGCGACCGCCGCGGTCATGACGAGCCGGTGGTCGTCGAGCCCGCGGAGACGCAGCGCCTTCGGTCGATCGGTGCCGGTGATGGAGAGCCCGCCCCGCGCTTCCGTGCAGCGCGCGCCGATCCGTCGGACCAGATCGACCGTCGCAGCGCGGCGGTTCGATTCCTTGAAGACGACGTGCGGCGCGCCGCGGACGCGGCTCGTCGACGGCGTGAGCGCGGCCAGGGCTCCCACCAGCGGGTACAGATCGGGTGCCGAGGTGAGGTCGACGGAGAACGGGCGCCCGATGGGCCCCGCGACCTCGACCGACGTCGCGGATTCACGGACCGTGGCACCGGCCTCGCGGAGCACGTCGAGGATGAGCCGATCCGCCTGAGGCCAGCGCGAGGGGATCCGGTCGACGGTGACCTTCCCGCCGGAGACGGCCCCGGCGACCCACAGATAGGCTGCGGAGGAGGCGTCCCCCGGGACCTGGAACCGGTTCCCGCGGTACGATTGCGGCGCGGGCACGCGCCAGCCGGTCGGGCGTTCCTGAACGCGGACGCCGTGCGCGGCCATGACGGCCAGCGTCGCCTGGATGTAGGGCTCGGAGACCCGACGTCCGACGACCTCGAGGAGCGAGGTACGCTCGAGCGTCGGAAGCGCGAGGAGGAGGGAGGAGACGTACTGCGAGCTCACCGACCCGGGGACGACGATCCGACCCGGTCGCAGCGGTCCGAGGATCTCGAGCGGGAGGCTGCCCCGCGGAGCACGACGCACCTGCACGCCGGCGGATTCGAGGCTCTGGACCAACCCCTCGACGGGTCGACCGGCGAGCTGGGGACGCCCCAGGAACCGGACCCGCCGTCCGGTCGTCGCGGCCACGCTCGTGAGGAATCGGAACGTCGTCCCGGACTCCCCGCAGTCGATCGTCGACACGGAATCGCGGAGAGGCAACCGTGCGGGACGGAGCTCCCACGCGTCGCGCCGGACGCGGATCCGGCTGCCGAGCGCCTCGAGTCCGCGCCGCGTCGCTCGCGTATCGTCGGAGGAGAGCGGTCGGAGGACCCGATAGGGTCGGTGCGCGAAGTAACCCGCGATGAGCGCCCGATGCGTGTAGCTCTTCGAGGGGGGCGCCGGGAGACGACCGTGGACCACGCCGGGGCGGATAGTGACGATCATGCGAAGCCCTCCGGCGGGAACTCGATAGGCCCCGTGGTGAACCGGGTGACGAGGATGTCCCCCTCGCCGGGCGGGAGACCGCGCAGGATGCCCGAGATCCGTTCGGGGGGCGATACGATCGCGAGGGCCGGCCCGAGCCCGCTCACGCCGCTCGCCAGCGCCCCGCGACGCTGCAGCTCGGCGCGCAGTGCTGTGTAGTCGTACCCGACCACTCGCTCCACGAGCTCGGTGTTGGCCGTCATCGCCCCGAGCGGATCGCCCCGGAGCGCGGCCTTCTCCGCGGCGCGACCCGCGTCGGGCAGCGTACGGAACCGCTCGCGATAGACCGGCGACGGCAGGTGGCTCTGTCGGGGGATCCAGAGGACGACCTGCCAGCTCGGGTCGAGGGCGTCGGTCCTCAGACGGCGACGGCTCGCGTTGTCGGTCACGTGCACACCGGGCTCGAGCGTGGCGAGGGCATCATCGAAGGCCCCCGTCGCGCTGATCCCGATGGACTGCGAAACGTCGGCGGAGAGCCGCCCGACCTCATCGTTGGTCGCGAGCAGATGCAAGGCGGAGGCAACGGCGCGCGCAACCGCACCGCTCACGGCCGAGGAGCTCTTGAGGCCCCGAGCGGGTGGAACCTCGGAGCGCAGTGAAAGCCGTGCGTTCCAGGTCCGGCCCGGTGCCCAGCCCCGGACCGCCGCCTCGAACGTCGCACGTACGAGAGGGGAGTCGGCGTCGGGGGGGACCGTGAGCGTCGTCGAACCGTTCGTGGACTCGAGTTCGACCGTGGCTTCGACCGCGAGCGAGATGCCGGCCGCCGAGCCGGTGCCGGTCGCGAGCGCGTTGACGAAGGTGATGGCGCCCGTCGCACGCCCGGTCCCCTTCATCCGACCTCCCGGATCGCGGCCTCGATGAGCGTCGGGGACGGGGAGGCGCCCCACCAGATCTCGAAGCTCGCGGCGGCGGCGTACCCGAGGAGGCGACGACCGTCCTCGTACGACGCCCCGTGCGCACGCGCGAGGTCCGAGAGGGTCGGTCCGTCGGCGCGGTACACGAAATCGAGCAGCATCGTGCGAGGCCCCAGCCACGGCCCGATCGGGATCTGCAGGGAACCGGATCCGCGCCGGCCTACGGGGGTCGCGTGGACGAGGAGCGAGGTGGGAACCGCCGAGGCGCGCGCCCCGACGTCGGCCGAGAACGCCTCCGCCAGTTCCGTCGAACGTGCCGCGTCCCGACCGAGTAGGGTCGGGCGCACGCCGAGGCTACGGGCGGCCGCGAGCGTCGCGCGCGCCGCCCCACCGGTTCCGACGACGACGAGGTCCCGGCCGTTCCATCGGTCCTCGCGTCGGAGTTCTTCGAGCCGTCGCAGGATCGCGAGCAGGTCGGTGTTCTCCGCTTCGATCTCCCCGTCGGCGAAGGTGAGCGTGTTGGCACAGGCGCACGCCTCCGCGCCGGGGCCGGCGCGCGTGGCCATCCGGAGGGCGGCGTCCTTGTACGGGTGGGTCACGTTGAGCCCTCGGAATCCTCCGGCAGCCAGCGGGGCCACGGAGGCGAGGAACTCCTGTTCCGACTGGAACTCGAGGGCGATGTAGAGTCCTCGGCGGCCCTCGGCCTCCATCCAGTAGTGGTGCAGGTCCGGCGACCGACTGTGGGCCACCGGCCGGCCGACCACCGCGAAGATCGGCGGCGCCGGCTCGTGCGGGAGGAACCGACGCAATCGGTCCACCGAGATCTGCGAGGCCTCGACGGGCGGCGCCGAGGTCGCCCCGCGCGGCAGCGAGCCGTAGACCGCGGCGAAACCCAGGCGACGCGACCAGGCGCGCAGCAGCGGACCCGAGGGACCCGTGGTCAGCGCGATCCGGCGGACCTCGCCCGGTGGGGGTAGGTCCGGAATGAGGGAACGGAGCGTTTCCTCGACGGTCGCGGGAACGACGACCTTTGCGATCGACGGTACCGGAGCCGGTGCGGCGAGCCGGGCGTGCACCGATCGCGTGGGGGTCCCCGGGGGGAAGTGCGAGGAGACGACCCACGTGACGGCCGAGGCGGCGGGAAAGGGGCCCGCCAGATCGCGATCGAACTCGAGGTCGATCCACGCGAACGGCAGGGCGAGGATATCGTCACGCCACGCGCGTCGGTCGCTCGGGTCGTCGGGTCCGCCACCGCCCTCCGCGGTGGACCGGAGCGTGGCGAGCAGTGGGAGCGGGCTCGGGAACAGCTCCGGGGCGCGTCGGCGTTCTTCCCGGGTCCATCGATCGAACCGGACCTCCGCTACGTCGGCGCCGGCCTCCGCGGCACGGGCGGCGTCCCGTCGTGCCTCCCCGACCGTCGTCGACGGGAGCGAAGCGATGATGACCGGGACCGGCGGGAGCGTCATCGCTCCTCGATCGTCTCCTCGACGACGCCGCCGAGATGGCGTGCGGGGGGGAACGCCGCACCGAACACGCGCTGGCCGGCCTCGAGCTGGGTGGTGGCGACCCGGCCCTTCTCGCCGGAAAGGCGGACGGTCTCCGCCTCCTGGAGGAACGCCGTGAACCGGCGCTCGTGGGCCTCGACCTCGATCAGCACCATCGGCCGGCGTTCGATCTTGATCCGCCCGACCCGGACCGAGCGGGGGGTCCCGTTCGGTTCGGAAACGAGGACGGCGTCGCCCGCGACGAGCTCCGACAGGTAGCGCGTGGTCCCGTCGGCCAGGAGCGTGTAGGAGTGGGCCGCGCCGGCGTTGACCCGGAACGGTCGGGGTCGGGTGAACCGCGAGCCGACGGCTTCGCTCGCGACGTGCAGGAGGAAGGCGGCTGCGCTCCCGACGAGGATCCCCTCCCCAGGGCGGAGGAGGGAGGTGGTATCGACGATGACCCGATCCCCAACGCCGGCCGGCAGGATCCGCGTGATCGGGACGGTCTCCCACGGGATTGCGACGCCGCGTACCTCATCGAGCGCGGCCTCAATCTCGTCGAGCTGGTCGGCCTTCGTGATCTCGACGACGACGTGATCGGCCCCGTGCTCGAGCGCCCCCAACATCGCCGGGACGTCGCGCAGCCGGTCGACGACGACCCAGACCGGGTAGCGTCCGTGCGCATCGGCGAGCAGGTTCTCGAGGGGGATGACGCGCTCCGCGCTCCAGGTGATCGCAACGCCGCCCCGTGCGCGCCCGAGCGCGATCGCCTTCGGAAGATCGTCCGGGTCTGCCAGGGGGAGGATGGGGATCGGGGCGCGGTCCGAAGGTCGGAGCCAGTCGAGCGTCTGGTTGGGTCCTCGGACGAGGACCTCCTCGGCCCCTTGGGGAGCCTCGGCGGGGTCGACGACGACGAACCGGCGGAACCCGTGGCGGAGAGCGCGGTCGAGGATCTCGGCGCGAACTTCGGCCGCCGGGGTGACCGCGGCGATGCGGATCCGGTCCCGGTTCACTCGCGCGTCACCCCGTCGGGTGGAGCACGCCCGCGAGGCTGCGCGCGAGCGGTTCGAGGGGGCGGCGCTGGAAGAGATTCCGCCCGATGCAGATCCCGGCGCCACCCGCGCGCAGGGAAGCGTGGACGGTCTCGAGAAAGACCTTCTCGTCGTCGGTCCGGACCCCGCCGCCGATCAGGACGGGGACGGGCGTCGAGCGGACGAGGCTGCGGTACGCTTCCTCGCTGCCCGGATAGCTGGTCTTGACGATGTCCGCGCCGAGGTCGGCCGACGCACGGGCCGCGTGTTTGAGGTCCTCGAGCGTCGTCGCCGTCGGTTTCTTGACGTAGGCCATGCAGAGGAGCGGAAGTCCCAGGCGCCGGGCCTGGTCGACGGCGAGCCCGAGGTCGGAGAGCATCTCGGGCTCTTCCGGCGTGCCGAAGTTCACCTGAACCGACAGAACATCAGCGCCGAGCGCGACCGCTTCCTCGGCGTTCCCGACCAGGACCTTCCGGTTGGGGGTAAGGCCCAGCGAGGTCGACGCCGAGATGTGGATGCCGAGCAGGCTCCGACCGTTGAGGACGGGAACGACGTCGCGGACCGCGCCCTTCGTGACGATGAACAGATCGACGCCCCCGCGCTGGAGCTCCTCCACCACCGGTGCCATCGCCTCGAGGCCGTCGATCGGGCCCATCGAAACGGAGTGGTCGAGGGGAACCGCGAAGAGGCGCCGGTCCCCACCGGGGAACATGCGCTTCATCCGAAGGGTCTTACCGTACATCGTCCCCACGGGGAGATACCCCGTTCATAAAGCCGGTGGGCCCGTCTCGCTCGCCCTCCCCGATGCCGGCATCCGGCTAGGCAGCCGGGAGGGGGCCGGCCGCCACCGCGCCGTCGACGAGAAGCTGGTGGAGCGCGAATCCCCGGCGCATCGCGTCCCACATCTCCTTCCGGATCTCCGGGGTCGAAGCGAACGCCGCGACCATCTCGCCCACCCACCGACTGTGCTCCTCGTCGGCCGTCACGTGGAGCCGGTAGTATTCGAGGTGGTCCTCGCCGACCCGATAGTGGGTCCGGAAGGCGGGGAGCAGGCGCTGGCAGAGTTCCACGTTCGGCGGCTCGGAGGAGCCCGCCGCGGAGATGTAGAACGGGACCTCGCGGTTGATGTACAGGAAGTCGTCGATCGCGACCAGCGTGCTCGGCAGGAGCGGGGTCGAGTGCACCGTCGCCCTCGGCAGACCCATCCCCTCGCAGAATCGGAGCCACAGCTCCGGGTGCCCCGGCTCCTTTCCCTTCGGATCCCCGGCCTCCTCGACGAGTTGGTCCAGGATCATCCGACGGAAGCGATCGTACTTGGGCTCCCAGGGGCAGCGCGAAAAGCGCTCGGCCATCGCGATGGGAACGCACGCGAGCCAAGGGTAGAACTGGCCGACCCACCGCTGGACGAGGCCGACCGGCGCTTCCCCGCGCTCGACGGAATCGAAGAACGCGTGGGTACGGAACGGGTGGTGCTCCATCTTGAACCGAACGAGCTCGCGCCGGAACTCCTCCCCTTCCCACCTCTCCCACGGCGCCTCCGTCATCGGCCGCGCGACTGGGACCCGGTATATCTGACGCGAGGTTCCGCAGTGAACCTCGCACATTATGGCGCGCGGGCCGGCTCGGCGGCGATGGCGGGGAGCGTTCCCACGCCGAGCGTGGTCCCGCCGTTCGGCCCGCTCGCGGGGGTCCGGGTCGTCGATTCCGGGCGGTTCGTCGCGGGACCCTGGGCCGCGACCTACCTGGGAGAGTTCGGTGCCGAGGTGATCCACGTGGAGGGTCCGCCGTTCCGCTATCCCTACGCAGATCCGTCGCGCGTGCTCGTCCCGCGTCTGCCCGAAGGGACGCCTCCTGAGGCAGCGGTCTCGGAGTCCTGGGTCCAGTACTCCCGAAACAAGCTCTCCCTCGGCCTCGACCTGCGGAGCGACGAGGGACGCGCGATCTTCCTCGATCTGCTCGCCCGCTCGGACATCTGGATCGAATCCTCGCGTCCGGGGACGTACGATCGCCTGGGCCTATCGGACGCAACGGTGTGGACCACGAATCCACGGCTCACCATCGTGCACGTTTCCGGCTATGGCCAGACCGGCCGCCCCGAGCGGATCCAGCTCCCCTCCTTCGACCTCGTCGCCCAGGCGTATAGCGGATATCTTTCGCTCCAAGGCGCTCCGGATCCCTCCCCGCCGATGCGGGCGGGAACCGCGTTCAACGACACCGTCACCGGCCTCGCGGCAGCGGCCGGCGCGCTGATGGGGTACGTCTCGGCCCAGCGCACCGGGCACGGCCAGTCCGTGGATGTCGCGCAGTACGAGGTGTTCTTCTCGCTACTCGAGAACCTCGCCCTCGACTACTTCGTCCGGGGCGTGGTCCGGGGTCGACATGGTACGGCGCACGCCCGTCTCTATCCCTACGACGTCGTCCGGGCCTCGGACGGCTGGGTCGTCGTAGCTGCACCGACCGAAGATGCCTGGACGAAGCTCGAGCGCTTGATGGGCCTAAAGGATCCGGCGTGGCGCGACGACGCCGAGCGTCGGGCCCATCGGGAGGCGATCGATGCGCGGATCGCGGCGTTCTGCGCGACGCGAACCGTGATCCAACTCGAGGAGCTCGGACGAACCTCCGACGTCGCGATCAGTGGGGTCTTCGACATCGCCCGGATCGCGCACGATCCCCACTACGCGGCCCGGGGGATGTTCGTCGAATGGGACGACCCGGTGGCCGGCCGGGTCAAGGGCGCCGCGGCGGCCCCGCGCTTCTCACGGACTCCCGCCGTCGTATGGCGCGGTGCGCCCTGGCTGGGCCAGGACAACCACGCGATTCTGGCCGGCATGCTCGGCTACCCGGAGCCCCGGCTCGCGGAGCTGGAGCGACGCGGTGTCGTCGGCGCCTCGCCGCCGGCCGACCTACCGTCACGACCGACCCCCTTCTTCCTCCGCGAGGGGATCTGATCGATGGGCGCAGCGGCCCTTTCCGAGCGTCTCGCAGCGGTCGACCGGTTCGCAGCGGCGCGCCACCTCGGACGACGATCGGCCGAACTCGACGCCGCACCCGAGTTCCCGCGCGCGGAATTCCGCGCCCTCGCGGATGCCGGACTGCTCGGCCTTCGGATCCCGTCTGTTCTCGGAGGTCAGGGGCTCGGGCTGCTCGATGCGGGCCGGGTTCTCCATCGCCTCGCGTTCCATGGCGGTACGACGTTCGCGAAGCTCGCCCTCCAGCCGGAGTTCTGTTCCGTACTCGCGGAGCACGGATCCGACGGGCTGCGGAAGGCGAGCTTCTCGCCCCTCATTCGCGGCGAGCGCCTGATCGGGAACCACATCACCGAGCCCGGCGCAGGCTCCGACGCGACGGCGCTCGAGGCGCGCGCGGAGCGGGTCGCAGGCGGCTACCTGCTGAGCGGGACCAAGAGCGAGGCGGCTTTCGCGTGCGACGCGGACGATGCGATCGTCTACGCGAAGGTCTCCGGCAACCCGGCCGTCGCCGGTATCACCGCGTTCCTCGTGCCGCAGGACCAGCCCGGTATCCGCCGCGAGATCGTCGCCGACCTCGGCGAGAGGTGGATGCGCCGGGGGACGGTGACGTACGACCGCGTGCGAGTACCCGCGGATCGTCGGATCGGGGAGGAGGGACGCGCGTTCGACTACCTCAAGGACGAGCTCGTCCGGGAGCGCGCGCTCCTCGCGATGATCTATCTCGGCGTAGGTCGGGCCTCGTGGGAGGAGACCGTTCGGTACGCGGGGGAGCGACACGCGTTCGGTCGGCCCCTCTCCGATCAGCAAGCGGTCGCGTTCCCTCTCGCGGAGGATTCCGCACGACTCCGGGCGGCCGAGCTGTTCGTCGAGGAGGTCCTCCGATCGCTCGAACGAGATCTCCCCGGGAGCTCCGGCGCGGCGGCGTTGGCCAAATGGATCGCCGTCGAGACCTCCCTCGCCGCGATCGACCATGCGATCCAGTTCCACGGAGGGCGGGGATACTCGAAGGCCCTGCCGCACGAGCAGCGATGGCGGGACGTCCGTAGCGGCGCGATCGCCCACGGCCCCTCGGAGATCATGCTCCGTGCGGCCGCCCGCGAGTTGTGGCCTCGGGGGCCGTCCCCGACCGCAGTTCGCCCGACGGCGACGCCCGGCGCCGCCGTCGACCAGCGCGACCGAGGGAGCGACCGCCCTCGTCGTCGGAAGGCAGCGCGCCGCGGCTGATGGCCACCTCCCCGGCGATCGACACCACCGGACGCTACCGATCGCGGTGGAGCACCTGCCCCACGAGGTCGGACCAACCGAAGGCGACCTCCCCGATCGGCTGTCCCGCGATGTCGATGGTTCGCTCCTCGAACCGGTGGCCGCCCATGTGTTCGTAGAACCGGGCCGCGGAGTTCTCGGCCAGGACCCAGGCGAACATCGTCTCGATCCCTTCGGAGACCAGCGCATCGACGATCGCGGTGAAGATCCCGGTGCCTACGCCGCGCCGTTGGTGGGCATCGCGGACGTAGAGGGCGTGAAGCTCCCCACGATATCCCGCCATCCGCTCGCGGGCGGGCCCTCCGAGGCCGAAGGCGATGACCGGACCGTCGACCTCCCGCCCGACGAAGATGTGGCGTCCCGCCGGCTGCGCGAGGACGCTCGACCAGAGGTCCTCCCGCTGCGCGTAGGAGAGCGAGTCGAGGAACGTCGTCGGGAGCAGGTCCCGGTACGTAGTGCGCCACGTGTCGACATGGACGCCGGCGATCGCCGCCGCGTCGGCCGCCACCGCGGAGGAGATCCGGTACCCGCCGTGACCCCGACCGTGCACTGGACCTCTCGGGAGCGATCGAAGGCCGGCCGTGTCGCCCACCGATGCTCCAAGGTGTATCGAGCCTCGAGGTTATTATCTCGCAGTAGAGTTCGATCGATGATGCTCGGGGTGACCCGGCCCCGTCGCACGCAGCGGAGCCTTCTCCCCCGGACGTGGATTCGACGACGGGATCGCGCTCTCACCGCCGTCGCGGTCGGGGGAATCTCCCTTCTTGTCCTCCTCATGACCCCGATCGGCCGGGCGGGTGGGCCGTCGCCGACGATCGGACTCGACACCGCCGCGTCCGCCATCACCACCGTCCCACCGACGGCCGGAGCCGCCACGCCCCTGCCGACGCTTCCGACCCTGACCCTGAACACCGCCGTCGCGCCACGAGCGATCTGCGTCCAACAGTCGATCGCGTGCCCGGCCGAGGCCGGGACGGCGCGGGTGCAGCTCACCGCCGCGGCGCTCGGCGGCCCGGTCGAGTCGTGGCCCGCCGTGCAGGTCGCCTTCGTCATCGAGACGACGAGCTACGATGGGGTCCTGGGCACCGACCGTTCCGATGACCTCGACAAGTGTGCCGCGGCCGGCCCGACGGCGCCGGCGTGCGAAGAGTCCAACGGCGTTCCGTTCTTCGTCGCGAACGCTCAATCGATCGCGAACGCGATCCAAGCCGCGAATCCCCACTCGAAGGTCTCCTTCGCCCTCGTCGACTACTACGACGCGCGCGGCGAACCGTGGGACGATACCGACGGGCCCGAGTACAACGTCGACATCGGTCAGTTCGTTCCGCCCGGGCAGTTCGGAGGGCTCGTCGTGTCGACGTTCAAGCAGAGCGTCATGGACGGGCTCTGGTACTCCTGGGACCAGGACCTCGACAACAACTTCCTCGACTCGTCGTCGATCACGGCGTTGTACGGTGCCATCGTCGGGAGCCAGCTCGACTGGACGAACGATACCCACCACGTGATCGTCTGGATGGGATCGAGCGCGCCTCGCGATCCGTCGTACACGGAGAACTACTGCGTGAGCCCTTCCGAGTGGAACATGTGGTCGGCCGGGACTCTGCCGTGCATGAGCCAGTCGTGCGAGCCGTCGTACATCTTCGCGATCGGGGCGAGCCCCCAGTGCGAGGGGTGGGTGCGAAGTCAGGACGGGAACCCCAAGGACTCGATCGCCGCGCTGGCCCACACCGCGCCGTCGTGCACCGGCTCGATCGGACACGTCTGCACCGTCGACACGATCGATCTCTGGACGACGACAACGGACGCCTACTCCGCGGGTTGGCCGGCGGGATCCGCGTTCACGAAGATCGGGGGAGGTCCGGGCGGCCGCGTCGTCCAGGAGAACGTCGCCCGGGTCATCGACGCCGGGTGCGACCTCGCTGCCGCGACGGGAGGCACGTGGACCGGACCCGCGTACGCATCGTGCCCGGACGGTCTGTCGGGAACGCTCCAGTACTCGCCGTTCGGCGCGTCCATCGAGTCTCCGAACCTGCAGAACCCCACGCTGTTCAACGCGTTCCGAACGATCGGCTTCGGGCCGGTCTACGGGACCCAGGTCGCCGCCGGGACCGAGCAGCCGATGTTCCAGTACACGCCGATCGGGAACATCGTCGTCGCGCCGTCGCCCCAGTGGTCCACGGTCTGCGCGCTCCCGAACGGATTCTTCCGGACCTGCCAGCAGGTACCCACGGTATTGCACAAGGAGGGGGTCACCTACTACGGCTGGAACTGGTCGACGAGCCGCTCGGACAACGTCCTCTACCTCGGCGACGCGTGGACCGTCTCCTTCAACGTGATGGCGACGGGGCCGCCCCTCGCGCTCGTTCCCGTTGACGCGTGCACGACCGTCTCGTGCCGGGCGGCCGGCAGCGGAGCGATCCACGGGCTCTTCACGCTCGCGACGTATCTCGCCGGCAACACCTCCGTTGTGACCGAGTCCTTCCCCCTCGGGCAGGTCATCGTCCAGGCCGAGCCTGCCACGGGACCGCCTCCGACGGTCCCGGCCCCGACCCCGCCGCCCCCCGGCGGGCTCCCCATCATCGTCGCTCCTGTGACGCCGATCGTCACCGCGGTGCCGGTTTCGGCCCAGCTCGGTATCGGGACCGTGTCGTTGCAGGCGGCCGCGGCCGGCTTCCTGGGAGCGGGGTTCATGCGCGTCGGTCTCAAGAACCATCCGATCGCGATGGCCGTCGCCGCGAAGTCCGGGGCCGTCCGCTCCCAGTTCGATCGCGGCGAGTCGGGCGACCCGCGCCTCGGTCGCATGGAATGAACTCGAGCGGAGCCCGTACGCCCCGGTCGGCCCCGAACGCCTAAAGTGCCCCCGCGCTCCGGCCCGGCCGGACGGGGGACTCATGGCGGACGGTTTCGATGTGGCCACGTGGACCGCGCTCGGAACGTGGGCGCTGGTCGTCGGCACGCTCGTCCTGATGTACTGGCAGACGCGGCAGGCGACGCGCCTCAACTCGGCGAACGCGGTCATCGTCCTCCGGGAACGGTTCGACTCGACGCGGATGCTGAAGGCACGCCGCGCGCTCAGCACCCACCTGGTCCACGGTCAGCACGAGGAGATCACGAACGTTGAGGTCGCGAACTTCTTCGAGCTGATCGGCGCCCTCACCCATCAGAAGGTCCTCGACGAACGCCTCGTCTGGGAGGCGTTCGGAACGTGGGTCACGAACTACTACTGGGCGCTCCGCCATCCCATCGACCTCATCGGGCGCTCGCGCGAAGAGCTGCGCGACCCCTTGGTCTTCCACGAGTTCGAGTGGCTCTACGGCCGGATCATGTCGATCGATCGCCGGATGGTCGGCCACCACGTCGCCCGGCCGGCCGGCGAGCCCACGTTCGAGGCGCGCGAGATGCTGAGCATCGAATCGGAGATCGAGCTCGACTAGGCCGCGCCAGGCTCCGTCCGGATCCGACGGCTGCGTTCGACCGGTCGCGGGGTCTCTCGCGAAGCGCCGGTCTGGCCCTCACCCCGGACCACGGCCTCCGCGATGGGCTCCTCCGCACCGCTCCCGAGGAAGGGGAGCAGGTCGACCGGGGAGGGGAGATGCTCGGGGACGCGGTAGGTCGAGAGCGGGGCACCACGGATCCGCAGCACCCGCTCGGCCACGCCGGCGCAGAAGCCGCACTCCGAGCACGCGATGTGGGCGCAGTCGGTACCCGCGATCCGACGCAAGAATCCCGCCGGATATGCGGCATTGTCGATCGTCACGTCGGAGAGCGATTGGAACGCCTCGCGCAACGGCCCCACGGTGGCGGCGGGACCGCCCCGCGCCTCCACCTCCTTCAGCGCGGACCGGGGTCCACGGACCTGGACGAAGCTCAGGATATCGAGGAGGTTCCCGTCATATTTCCGGGCGGCGTAGGCGCGCGCAGCGCGCACCAGCCAGTCGGTGGATCGATTGCGTCCGGCGATCTTGAAGCGATCGACCCCGATCTCCTCGTAGACCCCGAGGTCCTCGGGTCGAACGAGGATCGACGCGACGATCTTCGCGGGGTCCCGGACCATCTCGAGGCCGCACTCGAGGAGCGGGTACTCGAACAGGGGGCACTCGCGCCCGGCCTGGGCCGCGACCGAGCTCGTGTTGAGGTGGTGACCCCGGTACGGACAGGAGGGAATGCACGTCTGGTTGACCAGGAGCTCGACGCGCGCGCCGGCGCGCTGCAGCCCGCGGAGGAGCCGGAAGTCCCGGTTGGCCTCTTCGATCACGATCGTGTCGGCCCCGAGCCCGAGGAAGTACTCTGCCTGCGTCACCGTCCGGATCCGCGCGAACGTCGAGACCGAGATCGGAACGCTCGGGTGCGCGCGCCGTATCGTCTCGATCAGGAGCGGCAGCGCGACGACGAACCCGTCGACGCCGAGGTCGAGGAGCTGACCGATCTCGCGCTCGAACGCGGCAGCAAATCCCGGCCGATACTCCTTGAGATCGAGGTCGTTCGTGTTGATCGTGGCGTAGAACTGGCGTCCGGCGCGATGGATCCGCGCGACGTGGGCCCGAAATCCGTCCGCGTCGACCTCGGGGAGGATCCGCGGGGGGCGCCCCCCGCCGGTGAGCGAGGTCGGGAAGTTGCCGAAGAACGTGGTCACAGGGAGGTCGGCGGTTCCGTCGACGAGCTCGGGATCGAAGTTCGAGGCCAGAACGAGTTGCATCGGGCCCGAAACCGGTAGGGAAGGGTAAGGGGCACCCCGAACGGGTTAGGGAGAAGTCCGACCCGAGCCGATGGCGTATCCCCGGCCATGACGCACGCCAGGGAGTCGGGGAGCGAGCGACGGTTGCGCGAGGAGATCGGGCGGATCGACCGGTCGATCCTCCTGCTCGTCGACGCGCGGGACCGCGCCGTGCGGCGATTGCGGAGCGCTCGACCGCGCGGGGCCTCCGAGGGGTACGGCGACGAACGCGCGGCGATCACCGCGGCGCGCGCGTGGGCGGCGGAGACGGGTCTTCCCGACCGACTCGCCCGACGGGTCGCCGCCTGGCTGGCGCACGAGAGCGAGGGTGCCTTCGCCGAACCCCGCCCCGGTCGGGAAGTTCCCAGCATCACCTACGAGGTGGAACCGCCGCCCGCATCGGAGGGTCCGCTCACGGTGTCCTTCCCCCGGCGAGCGCTGATCACGCCACGGATCCGGTGAGGCCGGGCCGCCGGCGCGCCGCGGGAGGCCTCCCGGAAGGGGCGCAACCGGCTTAGAAGGGCGCGTCATGCTCCGCACGATGACCGTCCCGCTCGCGCCACCGACCCCTCCCCGCACCGGACGGGCCGGACGCGGGGCCGCGCCGCGACGAACCCGCGTGACGGGGCGACCGATCCGCCGAGCTCCGATCGGGGACCGACGACTGATGGAGCTCCGGATCCCGACGGCCCCGACGGCGCACTGGCTCGAAGAAGCGCGGCGGCGATGGAGCCTCGGAATCCGGGTCCGCGCCTGCCAGCCCGACGGGCCGCGCGGCCGTCGCCTCCTGCAGCAGATCGAATACACGGCGCGCCCGGCCGACGCGACCGCTCTCCTCCGATTCCTCCGACAGCGCCCCGAGGTCGAGGAGATCTCCGTGGTCTCCTCCTCGTCGAGCCGGGGACTCCTGCTCGTCGTCACTCCGATGCCCGCCCTCTGCGGCCACGTCTTCAGCGAGGGCGCGGTGTGCTCGAACTGTCGCCTGCTTCTCCCGCCCGACGCGACGCCGCCGCAGGACTGGACGGTCGTCGTCCCGCCCGGCCCGCGCCTCCGACGGTTCCTCGCGCGCGTGACGGGAGCGAACTTCCCACAGGGCCGCTCGATCGGGATCCGCCCGTACGCTCCGCCGAAGGACCTGACCCCGCGCCAGCTCGCGGCCCTCGCCACCGCGCATCGGATGGGCTACTACGGGTTCCCCCGAGTGGCGCGTCTCGGCGAGGTGGCCCGCGCGCTCGGTGTCAGCCGACCGGCCGCGTCCGAACTTCTCCGGAGGGGTGAGGCCAAGCTCGTCTCCGTCGGCCTCGAGCTCCTCCGCGAAGACGGCACCGGCGTTCCCGGGCCCGATCGCACGGCGCGCGGCTAGTAGAGCCCCGGGAGCATCCGCCAGGTCTCGCTCGCGTACCGACGGTACGATTCCCCGAAGCGGGACAGTAGCACGGTCTCCTCGATCCGGATCCGGTAGACGTACGCCGCGACACACGCCAGAAGGGTCACGACGAACCCGGCCCACGTCCCGAGAATGATCGGAAGTCCGATCGCCGTGAGGAGGCCCCCCGTGTAGGCGGGGTGGCGGATCCACCGGTACGGTCCCGCGCGCACGAGCTCGTGGTCCGGGCGAAGGGTGATCGGCATGGTGAAGAACTTCCCGAGGGTCCTGAGGGCCCAGACGCGGACCCCGAGGCCGGTCGTCATGATGATCACGCCGATCGCGACGGACCACTCCGGGAGGTACCCGCCGATCCCGAGGAGGAACGCGCCGGCTGCGGACCCGATCCCGATCGCGAGCGACACCGCGATCGCGGGGTACGTCCCGCGGTCGATCGTGGAGGGCGGCTTCCGCACCGCGCCCTGACGCCACGTCGCGCGGCGCGCGTAGTACTCGCACGCGCACCAGGCGAGCGAGAAGCCGATCGCGAGGACGATGGGAACGGTGTGCGCGGCCGCGAGATCGCCGAGGACACCGTACATGACGGCGGCGAGCGACCCCTCAGAGCGAATAAACTTCGCGGGCGGTCCCGCGTCCTACAGGACGACCTGGTAGACCGAGCCCGCGGGGCTGCCGGGGGCTCCGTGCGCGCGGTGGTGGGCTTCTCGGAACGCCGCGCTCTCGGTCCACGCGACGAAGTCCGCCTTGTCTCGCCACCGGGTCAGGATCATGACCTCGTGGCTCGCCTCCTCGCGCCAGACCTCGAACTGGAGGAAGCCGGGCTGCAGATCGACCTTCCCGGAGCGGTGTCGGAACGC
>JBGOSQ010000002.1:0-63061 GCA_041476045.1 Thermoplasmata archaeon
CGCCACCGAGGCCGAGATAGTCGGATCCGAGCCAGGAGTACGCGCCGGACCCCGCGGTGCCCTCGGCGGCCCAGACGTTCAGCGAGAACGTCGACGACGGGCCTACGGTGGTCTTGTTGAGGGAGAACGTCATGCTCGATCCGCCCCCGCCGACGGAGTACGTCGTCTGGCCGTACGAACCGCTGCTCGCGATCGTGGAGATCCACGTGACGCTGGCGCCGTTCGTGATCACGGCGTACGCGGTGGCGTTGGAGGTGGCGGCACCACCGAAGAACACCTCGTAGAGGTAGTTCGCGGAATTGAGGACGAGGGTTCCGCTCACCTGCAACGTAACCGAGATCGTCGCGCCGCCCCCGTCGGTGCTCGACACCGACACGAGGTCGACCGCCGAATTCGAGGAATGCCCCGCCGATTGGGTGAACGACTGGGAGTATCCGCTCCCGGCGGCGGAAGCCATCGGGACCATCAGGACGATCGCCGCAAGAAGCGCGCTCGCGAGGCCGATTCTGCTGGGAAGTGATCGGGGCTGCACCTCGCGCCCAGTTCCGTTCCGCTTCATGAACCTTCCCCCGGGCGATAGGAGCCCCGACGTCGTCGTGTGCCGTCGGTAGGGGTTATGTCGGTCGTGTGGGTCGGTACCTCCCGGTGCGTACGATGCCGAAAGCCCGCGCCCGCGAGACGAAGACGCGACCGAGCCCGCCGCCGACCGGCCCCGAGCTCGAGACGGTCCAGGAGCTCGGCGACCGGTTCGATGAAGCCTGCGAGGAGGCCCGCCAGCGTCGCGAGCACGCGGACATCTCCCTTGGACCGACCGTTCCGGTCCCGATGGCGCGACTTCGTCCCGGCTGCCTCGCCTGGTCGCGCGAGATCCGAGTCGGCGTCGGAAGGGCTCTCCTCTACTACGCCATCGAGCCCGCGGAAGGCGGCGGCGCAGGCGCACTCCCGATCACCGACGTGGGGCGGGGGAAGCTGGCGTGCAACCTGCCGACGAGCGGCTCACCGGCCGCGCGGCTGATCGGCGTCGCGACGTCGGACCCGTTCCCGAAGGGGTTCGCGGCGTTCGTCGACACCGTCCTCGCCAAGCTCCAGTCGGATTCGGGCTGAGCCCCGATTCCCGGCGGACCGCGGCTCCCCGGCGGAGCGAGAGCCGGTGGAAGAACAGATGAACCCGACCACGGATGTTCTGTCGTTGTCCGCTACACCAGGGCTTGCCGCCGGCGTCGCTGCGCTCGAGGTCCGGGACATCGCGAAGTCGTACGGGACCGTGCGGGCCCTTTCCGGGGTCTCGTTCTCCGTCGCCGCCGGCGAGATCGTGGGCCTCCTGGGTCCGAACGGCGCCGGCAAGTCCACCGCGATGAAGATCGCGCTCGGGATCCTGCCGGAGGACCACGGCGAGGTCCGGGTCTTCGGGAGGCTCGTCCGCGAGGACCCGGTGGCCGCAAAGCGGCAGATCGGCTACGTTCCCGAGACCCCGCAACTCTACGAGTACCTGACCGGGGCGGAGTACCTCGATTTCATCGCGGACATGTACGGGATGGAGCCGTCCTCGCGGGAGGCCCGCATCACGCAGTTCCTCACCGCGCTCGAGCTCAAGGGGCACGAGAACGCGATGATCAGCGGCTACTCGATGGGAATGAAGCAGAAGGTCGCGCTCATCTCCGCCCTCATCCACCGGCCGCGCGTTCTCGTCCTCGACGAACCGCTCAACGGGCTCGATCCGCGATCGGCCCGGATCGTCAAGGACCTGCTCCGGAGCCTCGCCAAGCGGGAAGGTGTGGGAGTCCTGTTCAGCACCCACGTCCTCGAGATCGCGCAGGCGATCTGCGACCGCGTCGTCATCCTGAACCAGGGGGCGGTTCTGGCCTCGGGCACCGTCGCGGCGCTGCAGGAGCGGGCGGGGCGGGCCGGCTCCGGCCTCGAGGAGGTCTTCCTCACGCTCACCGGAATGGAGGACCTCCGCGACGTCGTGAGCGCCCTCGCCCGGTAGACGGAACGATGGACCGTCGACGCATCCTCCGACTCGCCGAGGTCCTCGTCGCCTCGCAGATGCGTTCCGGCCGCAGCTCGTCGACGCCCTCGGATTTCTTCGGTCGACCGTTCGCTCTCGCGGTCATCGACGTCGTCGTGTTCCTCGTCGTCCTCGGCGCCGGTTCGCAGGCGATCGGGTTCGCCGATCGCGAACCGGGGCTCGTCGATTCGGCCGCCCCCCAACTGATGTCGTTCCTTCCGCTCCTCGTCCTCGGCGCGGTCCTCCTCGCCGGGGTCTTGTTCGAGCTCAGCACGACGAGTCGGTTCGCCGCGAGCGACGCCGCCAACTGGCTCCCGATCTCGCCGACGGAGTACGTCGCGGCCTCCTCGCTGGCCGCGACGTTCATCTACTCCGTCACCGGGGCGGTCGCCCTCGGGATCGGCGTCGCCGTCACCTGGTTCACGGGCGATCTCGCCGCCATCCTGCTCGCGGGCTTCCTGATCGTGCTCACGCTCTTCGTCGGCGGAGTGCTCGTCGAGATGCTCCGTGCCTCGACGCAGCGGATCACCTCCCTCGTATCCAAGAGGACCGGGCGGGCGACGCTCGTCCTTCGTATCGTCGTGTTCGTCGCAGTGGTCCTCGGATTCCAGCTCGTCTTCAACCCGCTCATCCTGTTCAATCTCCTCGAGAGCCTGACGACCGCGAACCCGCTCGTGTTCGCGATCCCGGTCCTCTGGCCGTCGCGCGCGATCCTGGCCATCCTGGCCGGCGATGCGTTCCTCGCCGCCGCACTAACGGCCGGTTGGATAGGACTTGCCGCGCTCTTCGTCGTCGCCGCGGCGTGGCTCCGTGTCCGGTTCTGGGCTCCGAGCGCCGCCGAGCTCGACCTCGGGCGACATGCGTATGCCGCGAAGCACCGCGGGCTCGCCGCGATCGGCCTCTCTCCGGGGGAGGCGAGCCTCGTCTGGAAGGACCTCCGGGGCCTCGTCCGACGTCGGGAGCTGCTCCCGATCCTCGTCGTGCCGCTCGTCATCACCCTGATCTCGCTCGTTTCGGGGGCGACGACGGGCCCGGGCCGCAACGAATTCGGCGACGGGATCATCGCCGCGTGGACCCCGGGACTGTTCGCGCTCCTCCTCTCGGCGACCTCGATCGGGCAGGAGCGCCGGGCGATCCAGATACTCTACGCACTGCCCGTTCCCCCCCGGGGGGTCTTCCGGGCGAAGTCGATCTCGATCCTCCTTCCCGCGCTGACCTTCTCGTTGGTCCTCTGGATCCTCGTCGGTCTCGTGCTGGCGCCGCCGTGGCGGGTCTCGGTGGGACTCCTCGTGCTCATGCCGACGATCTCCGCGATCGGATGCTTCCTGGGTCTCGCGTTCGCGACGCGCTACTCCGACTTCCAGGAGCGGCCGCGCCCGCAGTTTCTGCGGCCCTCCGCGATGATCGGGACGATGTTCCTCGGTCTCGTTCTCATCTTTGCGATCGCGTTCCCGTTGTTGCTGTGGTTGTACTCGGGTTCTTCGAACCTTCTTCCGCTCGCGGCGCCCGTGGCGATCGCTTCGGTCTCGCTCTCGGTGACCTACACGCTCGCCCGATCCGGGGCCGAGCAGCTCATGCAGGCGCTCCCGATCTAGTCGAACGGCCGCACCGGGCGGGCGGAGGTTCGGCTATCGGGTGACGCGCCCGTAACTCCCCCGAGAGCCATTATATACGGTTCCTCGGTCCCCCGAATCGTTTTCCCACAGCCAGGGAGTTTCGATGCAGAGCACACCGACTCAACGCGAGCAGGAATACCTCAAGGGCACCACCACGATCGGCATGGTCTGCAAGGACGGCGTCGTCCTCGCGACGGAGCGCCGCGCGACCGCGGGCAACTTCATCGCGAACAAGATGACCCAGAAGCTGTTCAAGATCGACAACAACATGGGCGTCACCGTCGCCGGCCTCGTCGGCGACGCGCAGGTCCTGGCGCGCTACCTCCGCGCCGAGGTCGCGCTCTACCGGCTTCGCCGCAGCGCCCAGCTCTCCGCCGAGGGCGCCGCGACGCTATTGGCGAACATCCTGAGCGGTAACCGGATGTTCCCCTACTACGCCTGGATGATCCTGGGCGGTGTCGATCTCAAGGGCGGTCACGTCTTCTCCATCGATCCCGCGGGCGGGTCCATCGAGGACCGGTACGTCTCCGTCGGGAGCGGCTCCACGTTCGCCTACGGTATCCTGGAGGAGGGCTACTCGCGCGACATGTCCATGGCCGATGGCGTCGATCTCGCCCTCCGGGGCCTGACGGTCGCGATGAAGCGTGACTCCGCGTCGGGCGATGGGTATATTATCCACACCATCACCTCCAAGGAATACAAGGAGTTCACCGAGGACGAGATCAACAAGCGCCTCAAGGCGCTCAAGATCCCGCTTCCCCCGGTGCTCGCGTAACGAGATCCCCTTTCCCGCCGGGTCCAACCCGTTCCCGCCAACCCCTTCGATACACGGATGAGTTTCGACTCGCTCATTGAGCAAACAAAGCAAGCCCTCCGGGAAGTCCTTCCCGAGACGATCGAGGTCACCGACATCGAGCTCGAGGGCCCTCACATCGTCCTGTACACCAAGCAGCTCGACGCGTTCCTCTCCGGCGGGGATTACCTCCGGCAGGTCGCGCAGCGGCTCCGACGCCGCGTGCTCGTCCGCAGCGACCCCGCGATCCTATCGGACCCCAAGGAGGCCGAGGTCGCCATCCGCGAACTGATCCCCCCCGAGGCGGAGATCAGCGCCCTCTACTTCGAGCCGGAGACCGGCGAGGTCACGATCGAGGCGGCGAACCCGGGGGCGGCGATCGGCCGACAGGGGGCCGTCCTCAACGAGCTCAAGCGACGGATCGGCTGGGTCCCGACCGTCCAGCGGACCCCTCCGATCCCCTCGAAGACCGTCGAGGAGGTCCGCATCCACCTCCGGCACCACTTCGAGGAGCGGCGCACGTTCCTCAAGAAGGTCGGCGTCCGGATCGCGCGCGACCGGCTCCCCGAGAAGATCTGGGCGCGGAACACCGCCCTGGGGGGGTACCGGGAGGTCGGGCGATCGGCGCACCTCTTGACGACGCAGAACTCGAAGGTCCTCATCGACTGCGGCATCGACCCCGGATCCGATCGAACCCCGTACTTCAACGCCCCGGAGCTCCTCCCGCTCGATTCGCTCGACGCGGTCGTCGTCACGCACGCCCACCTGGACCACGTCGGCCTCATCCCGGTTCTGCTCAAGTACGGCTACCACGGGCCGATCTATTGTACCGCCCCGACGCGGGACCTGATGACCCTCATGCTCCTCGACGCGATCAAGGTCACGAACCAGGAGGCGCGCAAGGGGCTCTACGATTCCTCGCACGTCCGCGAGATGGTCAATCGGGCGATCCCGCTCCGGTGGGGCGAGACGACCGACATCGCCCCCGACATGCGCCTCACGATGCACAACGCGGGCCATATCCTGGGCTCGTCGATCTGCCACTTCCACCTGGGCGACGGTGACTACAACTTGGCCTACTCCGGGGACATCAAGTTCGAGCGGAGCTGGCTGTTCAATCCCGCGACGAACCGGTTCCCGCGCCTGGAGACGCTGATCCTCGAATCGACCTACGGAGGCTATCGCGACGTGCAGCCCACGCGCCAGCAGGCCACCGAGGAGTTCAGCGCGCTCGCCTCCAAGGTCGTCGGACGCGGCGGCAAGCTCATCGTCCCGGTCTTCGCCGTCGGCCGTTCGCAGGAGGTCATGCTCGTGCTCGAGGAGCGGATGCGCGAAGGGAAGATCCCGCGCGTACCGGTGTACCTGGACGGGATGATCTTCGAGGCGACCGCGATCCACACCGCGTACCCGGAGTACCTCAACAGCCAGCTGAGGACCCAAATCTTCCAGCAGGGCGACAATCCGTTCCTCGCGGACATCTTCCACCGGATCGATTCGTCGTCGATGCGGAACGACGTGCTCGACTCCAAAGAGCCGTGCATCGTCCTCGCGACGTCGGGCATGATGAGCGGCGGGCCGGTGATGGAGTACTTCCGCGCGTGGGCCTCCGAGGACAAGAACGGGATCCTCTTCGTCGGCTACCAGGCCGACGGTACCTTCGGCCGCCGGCTCCAGCGGGGCATGGGCGAGGCGACGTTCATGGACGGTGGGCGCCAGGCGTCCGTGGGCGTCAAGCTCGAGGTGGCGACGATCGAGGGGTTCTCCGGCCACTCCGATCGGGTCCAGTTGATGAACTACATCGCGACCGTCGACCCCCGCCCGCAGCGGATCATCTTGAACCACGGAGAGGAGTCGAAGTCCGTCGACCTCTCCTCGAGCCTCCACAAGCGGTTCAATATCGAGACGCGCGTCCCGTACAACCTCGAGGCCGTCCGGCTGTTGTAAGGTCGTCGCGAAAGCCACCGTTTAATACGGCGGGCCGTCCTTGTTGCGGATTCTGATTCGGAGGAGTCGGATGCCCCCGAGCGCGCGCAGATTTCTGGTCCCCGGATTGGACGGGGCCACCTTCGATCTCCTCGGCCCGTGGATGGCCGCGGGGGAGCTCCCGTTCCTCCGAACCCTGACGGAACGCGGGATGCGTGCACCGCTCGCGTCGGTCCTACCGGCCGAGACAATCCCTGCGCCGTACTGCTCCGCGGCGCGCCTCGATCCTGGCCGTCTCGGGATCTACGGCTTCACGGAACCCGACGGCGGACCCGGGCGCAGCACGATCGTATCGGCGGACGCCTGATCGTCGCTGATGCCGAAGTGGAGGATCGAGTTCCTCGCCTCCGTCCCGCCGGAGGAGATCTCCTCCGGCCTCGGCCGGGAGGTCTGGGACCTTTCCGCCGCCCTCGTCGCGCTGGGCCATCGCGTGCGCGTGCTCTATCCGGCGGCGTCCGCCGCGCCCCATCCCGCGTACCACGGCGTCGAGGCCGTTCCCGTCCCGACCCCGGGCGCCTCGCGCCGTCCGTTCGGCCGCGACATCGCGATCGGCCGCTCGGCGACAAGCCTCCTCGATCCGAACGCCGACCTCATCGTGGGCAACGATGAGAAGGCCGGCGCGATCGGACCCGTCGGCGGCCGCGGTGGGCGAGGCCCGGTCTTTGCGATGTTCGTCCACGACGTCGCGTTGCACACCTTCGATACCCTGCGACCGCTCGAGCCCTCGCGCGGGCTCCGGCAGCGCGTCGGCAACTGGCTCGATCGCCGTGCCTTGAAGAGCCTCGAAGGCACCGCCCTCGGACGAGCGCGCGCCATCCTCGTCGGATCGGCTCTCAACGAGGAGCTCCTCCACCGTCACTACGGCATCCCGTCGTCGCGGATCCACCGCCTGCCTCTCGGCGTTCCGGCGCCGCTCGACGTCGGGACGAAGGCCGAGGCGCGCCAGTCGCTCCATATCCCGATCGACGTTCCCGTCGTGGCCTTCGTGGGGCGCACCCCCGAGCGCCAGGGACTCCCCATCGCGCTCGAGGCGTTCCGTCGGATCCGCGTGTTCTTCCCCGGGGCGCGGTGCGTGGTCGTCGGTTCCTCCCCCAAGGCCGAGCCGGGGGTCCTCTCGCTCGGCGTCGTCGACGACGCGACGAAGGCGCGCGCCTTGCGCGCCGCCGACGTCTTCCTGTTCCCGGCGCGGTACGAGGGGTTCGGGATCGCCCCCCGCGAGGCGATGCGCTACGGCCTCGCGGCGGTGGTCAGCTCGCACGTCCCGCTCGACGGGATCGATCGGAAGGAGGCGGTGCGGGTCGTCGCCTCCGACGACCCCGGCGATTACGCGAGCGAGCTCGCCGAGCTTCTCGCGGATCCCGCTCTCCGGCGCCGCATCGGTGAGGCGGGGAAGGCGTGCGCCGACGATCTCAGCTTCGATCGGATGGCGGAGCGCTTCGAGCAGGTCTTCGTTCCGATGCTGGGCTCGTAGACGGCTCGGGGAACTCCTCGAGCCGCCAGTCGCGCGTCGACCGTCGGTGGGCCCCCGGGAGCCGCGGACTGCCGAAGATCCCCCAATCGCTCCCCTCCGGGATCGCTCCGGATTCCAATGCTCGCAGCATCGTGCGGAGCGCGGCGCGGGCCCGTTCGAACGGGGCCTCCTCGTCCGGCCGATAGAGCGCGCGGGCCGGTCGGAGCTCTTCGACGCGGCCGTCGGCGACGACCCAGACCCCGATGCGCTCGGAGCGCTCGGCGCCCGCGCGTTCGATGAGTCGCGCGGCCGCGCGGCGGCCAGGGATCGCGACCGCGACCCAGTCCGCCCACGCGCGCCGTCGGAGGGCCTGGCCGAAGACCTGGCGCGCGGCGCTGACCTTGAGCTCGACGAGGCCGAGCTCCTCGCCGCGCAGCGCCACGATGTCGAAGTAGTCGTGGCCGTCCGGATCCGCCCAGGTCCGGTAGCCCTGCGCCTCGAGGTGGGCTCGGACCGGGGCGCGGAGCTCGATCTCCTTCATTCGGGGCTTCGCAGGAACCACCGGTCCACCCGCCCCCGGGGGAACCGGATCAGAATCGGTCGACCGTGCGGGCAGGCGTACGAGGCGCTCGGGAGCGCGTAGAGCGCCTCGAGCACGCGCTGGATCTCCTCCGGTGCGACGACATCGCCGGCGCGGATGGCCGCATGGCACGCGATCGACGCGTTCGTCCGCTCCTCGATGCCGTCGGGCACCGTCGGGCGGCCGCCGTCCGCGATCTCGTCCAGGAGCGAGAGGAGCTGTTCCGCGCGGACGCGGCGGCCGCGATACGACGGAACGGCCGTGATCCGGTAGCTGCCGGCCCCGAACGGCTCGACCCCGAACCCGGCCCGTCGTACCTCCTCGGCGTGCTGGGAGAGGACCTCCGCCCTCCGCGCGCCGAGCTCGACACGGACCGGCTCCACCAGCTCCTGTCGCGCCAGTCGCCCCGACGCCGAGAGCTGTTCGAAGAGGACGCGCTCGCTGGCTGCGTGCTGGTCGAGGAGGACGAGACTCCCCTCGCTCTCCGCGAGCCAGTACAGGTCGAAGATCGGGCCGATCAAGCGCAGGGACGGGTGCCGGCTCGTCGCCGCGACGGTGGAGAGCGGGCCCGGGACCTCGAGACGACGCTGGACCCCGCGCCCGATCCCTTCCGCTTCCTCCTCGGCGTCGGGGACCTCCGAACCGATCACGGCCGGCGCGAATCGGGAGGGTGGCATCGGCTCGGGCTCGGCGGGGGCGCCCGGTCGGTCCGCGACGTGCGGCGTCGCCACGAGCGCGTCGCGCACCGAACGCCGCAGTAGGTCGGCCACCTCGCGTTCGCGCGCGATCCGAACCTCCCGCTTCGTCGGGTGGACGTTCACGTCGACGCGCGCAAGTTCGAGGTCGAGATGTACGACGCCCACCGGGTACCGGCCGCGCGGCAGGTAATCGGTGAACGCCTGTCGGACGGCCTGGGTCAGGAAGCGCGACTGGACCACCCGTCCGTTGACGGAGAGGTACAATCCCGCCGCGTTCGACCTCGAGAGAGCGGGCCGCGCGAGGAGACCTCGGATCGCCACGGTGGTGCCGCTACCGCTCCGGACCGGGAAGGATTGGGAAACGAACTCCGGCCCGAGGACCCGGGCGCAGGCGTCGCGCAGCGCGGTCGCGGGGGGGAGTCGGAGGAGCTCGCCGTGCTCGTTCGCGAGGGAGAGGCCGACGCCCGGTCGGGCGAGGTAGAGCCGCTCGGCGGTCCCCACGACCTCGAGCTGCTCGGCGGCGGGAGCGTGCAGGAACTTGCGGCGGGCAGGCGTGTTGAAGAAGAGGTCGAGGACCTGCACGGTGGTGCCGGGGGCGCGTCCTTCGACGAAGGTCCCGGCCGCCTGGCCGGCAACGACCGATATCCCGTGGGCCTCCCCTAGGTCGGGGGGACGCGAGACGATGCGAAGGCGGCTCACCGCCCCGATGGACGCGAGGGCTTCGCCGCGGAAGCCGAGCGTCGGGACGACCTCGAGGTCCTCGGCGCGTTCGAGCTTGCTCGTCGCGTAGCGCTCGACGGCGAGGGGAAGATCTTCCGGGCGGATGCCGGCGCCGTCGTCGTTCACCTCGATCGCGTCGAGGCCGCCCCCTTCGAGGCGGATCCCGACCTCTGAGGCGCCGGCGTCGACCGCGTTCTCGACGAGCTCCTTCACGACCGACGCCGGCCGGTCGACGACCTCGCCGGCGGCGATCCGTCGTACGGTCTCCTGGTCGAGGCGTCGTATAGGTCGCGGTGAACCGGGGGCGCTCACGGCTCCTCCTTCGGGGGCTCGATCCTTCGCCGCCATTCCGATATCCAATAGTGCGCGTCGATCGGGCTCATCGCGTTCGGGTCGAGCGATCGGAGCGCGATCTCGAGCGGCGAAGCGGCGGGGGTCTCGGGGGCGAGCAGGACGGCCTGCGTGTAGCGCGTCGGGGCGGCGGCACGACGCGAACCGGGGGTCAGTGCCACCCCCTCCGCCTCGAGACGGCGGAGGAGGCGCTGGGCCTCGTCGAGGAGCGGGGGCGGAACGCCGGCGAGGCGGGCGACGTGGAGCCCATAGCTCCGGTCGGTGCTCCCCGGCACGAGGCGGTGAAGGAAGACGACCTCCTCGCCGGTCTCGCGCACCCCGAGATGGGCGTTGCGCGCGGCAGAGAGACCCTCGATGAGCTCGGTGAGCTGGTGATAGTGCGTCGCGAGGATCGTCCGGCAGCCGGTCCGGTCGTGGAGATGGCGTAGGGTCGCCCACGCGAGCGCGAGGCCGTCGAACGTGCTCGTCCCGCGGCCGACCTCGTCCAGGAGGACGAGCGAGCGGTCGTCCGCCGCGCGGAGGATCTCGGCGACCTCGGTCATCTCGACCATGAAGCTCGACTTGCCCCGTCCGATCTCGTCGGTGAACCCCATCCGAGTGTACACGCCGCTGACCAGGCCGATGCGCGCGTAGCGCGCGGGGACGAACGAACCGCACTGGGCGAGGACGACCAAGAGGCCGACCTGGCGCATGTAGGTCGATTTGCCGGACATGTTCGGTCCGGTCAGTACGAGGAGGCGGGCCGCTTCGCGATCGAGCTCGGTGTCGTTCGGGACGAACCGTGCATCGAGGGCGCGCTCGAGCACCGGATGGCGCCCGTCGCGGATCTGGAGGACCGTCGAGTCGTCCACGATCGGGCGGACGAGACGCCGCTCCTGGGCGATCAGCGCGAACGTCGCGATCGTGTCGAGCTCGCCGATCGCCCGCGCGAGCCGATGGAGTCGCGGGACCGAGGCCTCGATCTCGCCGAGGAACCGCTCCCACGCCTCGCTCTCCTCGTCCTGCCGACGCTCGCGAGCGGTGAGGATGCGCTCCTCGATCGCCGAGAGCTCGTCGGTCGTGAACCGCTCCCCCGAGGAGAGGGTCTGCTTGCGACGGAAATGCAGCGGGACCCGGCCCAGGTTCGGCCGGCTCACGTCGAAGTAGTACCCGAACACCTGGTTGTAACCGACCTTGAGCCCCCGGATCCCGCTCGCCTGCTGCTCGCGGCGCTCGAGCGATTCCAGCGCGCTGAGCCCTTCCTGCTCGATCCGTGTGAGCTCGTCCAAGGCGGAGGCATACCCGGCCCGGAACAGGCCGCCGGAATCCGTGGTCGGCGGGGGGACCGGGGGGAGGGCGCGGGCGAGCCGGTCCGAAAGATCCGGGATCGGTTCGAGCCGGGATCGGAGGTCGGTCAGGACGGGCGGCAGCTCGCCCTCGCCGAGGCTGGCACGAATCCGGACCACCGCAGCGAGCGAGTCCCGGAGCGCGCCGAGCTCCGGCGGGCGGACCCGTCGGCCGGCCACGCGCGTCGCGATGCGGGCCATGTCGGCGATCGGGCGGAGATCGGAACGGAGTGCCAGGAGGTCCCCGCCGCGCGCGGCGAGGTTCGCGACCGCATCGAGCCGTCCGTCGATCGCGGCGACGTCGGCGAGGGGGTTCCGCAGCCAGAAGGCGAGGGTGCGACGGCCCGGTGGCGTGACGGTCTCGTCCCACGTGGACAGGAGCGTCGCACCGGTCGGATCGTCCGGGTTCATCGGGCGACTGATCTCGAGGTGACGGAGGGTCTTGGCGTCGAGCCGGAGCCGGCGACGGCCGGCGCCCATCGGAACGATCTCGAGGAACGGGAGGAGGCGCGGCTGCGCGATCAGGACGTACTGGGCGAGCCGCCGGTCGGCCTCCTCGATCGCGGGGTCCTCGGGGGGCGGAAGGAACGCGGGGCGTCGTTCTTCGACGATCGCGTCCGGAGCCGTCTCGGCCCTCGCGCGCGGGAACTCGCGACGGATCGCTGATTCGAGGGCCGCCGTGGCCGTCGACCCACGATCGGCGAGGAGTATCTCGGACGGCGCGAACGGAGCGAGGGCGCCGAGTGCGCCGTCGACGCCGGCCTCGCTCCCGACGCCGTGGAACCACTCGCCCGTGGTGATATCGACGGCCGCGAAGGCGGGGGGCCCGTCGGACCGAGCGACGACGCACGCGAGGAAGTTGTGATCGGGACCGGGCAGGATGCGGTCCTCGACCACGGTTCCCGGCGTGACGACGCGCGTGACCTCGCGCCGCACGAGCCCCTTCGCGAACCGAGCGTCCTCGACCTGGTCGCAGAGGGCGACCTTGTACCCCTTCCGGACCAGGCGACCCAGGTACGTGTCGACGGCGTGCTGCGGGACGCCCGCCATCGGGGTCCGCTCGCCGGCGGTGTCGGGCGATCGGGCCGTCAGGACTACCTCGAGCTCCCGCGACAGGAGCTTCGCGTCCTCGCCGAACGTCTCGAAGAAGTCGCCGACGCGGAACAGCACGAGGTGGCCCGGGAACTGGGCCTTCACCCGCTCGTACTGTTCCATGAGCGGCGTCGTGGCCGCGCCGTCCGGCATCGGGAGCGTAGCGAGCGGGCCTCCGCTTATAATCGTTCGGCGAGGACGTGGAACACCCGGGGAACCGTGCCGCGCAGTTCCCGATCGCTGAGGGGGAGATTTGAACTCCCGTGGCGAAACCGCCACCAGCTTTCAAGGCTGGCGCCTTGCCGGACTAGGCTACCTCAGCGGGGCAACGACGGGAGCCGTGCGAGATAAACCTGAGGGAGAGGGTCCGGCGAGGCCGATGCAGGCGCCGGGAGATCCGCGCGGAGCGCCGCGCGCTCCGCGATTCGAACCCGGGTAGTCAGCTTGGAAGGCTGACATCCTACCGCTAGATTACGCCTGCACGGGGACCGCCGGACGGGGTCGGCGACCCCCTCCCGCGACTAATGCTTTGGGGTGGCGACGGCGCCGGCCTTCGCCGGTGAGAGCTCCAGCATCGCGACGCGCTCGAGAACGAGCCCCTCCCACGCCGCCTCCGGCAACGAGGCGCGCTCGTCCGTACCGATCCCGAGCCGGTCGAGCGTCGTCACGTCGGGAGGCTTGGGATAGACCGAAGGGTCCGGGGCCAGTCCGAACCGGCCGAGGAGTTCGGTTACGTCGCGGGGGCGCTCGGCGACCACAACGAATCCCTCAGTGTCGTTCGCGATCCCGACCTTGGCGAGCGCGCGGGGGAGCTGGTCGTCGCCCGCGACCCAGAGCGCGAACTCCGCGCCCCGGACGCGAAGCCGGCTCTCCCCGCGGGTGCGCGACCGACCGAGGTGCGCCCACGCCGAAAGGAGGTGGCGCTCGCCCGCGATGGCGCGCGCGTCGAAGAGCGCGACGAGCTCCTCGGAGGTTCCGCTCGCTTCCCGTAGCCGCACGACGAGCTCGCTCGAGGTGGGGGTACCCGGCGCCAGACGGCGAGCACCGACGGCCTGGAGGGTGCGGGTGGCTGGATCGGGGAGTGGCGGCACGGCGACCTACTCCGCGAGGAAGCGGATGAACTGTTCCTTGGTCCGCGGCTGGAGCACGTAGTTCTCGGCCTTCTCCCGGCCGATCGTCGATGTCGGGGTGGCGCCGTAGTCGTGCCCCGGAAGTACGACGAGCGCGTCATCGAGCTGGACCACGCGCCGAAGGAGGGAGTCGTACATCGCCGCGGGATCGCCACCGGGCAGATCCGTCCGGCCGCACTCCCCGACGAAGAGCGTGTCGCCGGTCGCGACGTGCCCATCGAAGATGTAGAGGACCGAGTCCGGGGTGTGGCCGGGCGTGTGGACCACGGAAAATCGGAGGCTGCCGACGTCGACCACGGTGCCCTCATCGACGGAGAGGTCCTGGCCGATCGGTGCGGAACGATGGGCGACGACGCGGGCACCGGTCTTCGACTGCACGTCGCCGTTGCCGGCGATGTGATCGGGATGGCTGTGCGTGTTGAGGATGTAGCGGACCTTGACCGACTTCGCGTCGATCGCCTCGAGGACGGGGTCGACGCCGAACGACGGGTCGATCACGACGCCGGCGCCTCCCTCGCGCTCGGCGACGAGGTACGTGAAGTTCTGGTACGGACCGACGACGTACTGGTCGAGGAGCACGCTCCTCGGAACGCCTGGGGTTATTTGACGGTGGACCGGCGGATCAGCGCACCATGTCGAGCTCGCGCTCGTCGGGAAGCGCGCGGGCGCCGGTGACCGCGTCGAGGACGACTCGGCCCTCGGGTCCTTCTACGTACCAGTACGGTACGTGGAGCAACACCGTCGGGCCGAGCTTGAGGTCGTCGGGTCCGGGGGGGACGCGACGCCGCTCGATCACGAGGGTTCCGCCGTGCTGTTCGGAGTGATCAACGCTGACCGTGTGCCGCTTGCGGACCGCCTCCTCGGCGATCGCCCGGCTCTGCTCCTCCGAGAGCTCCGGCTCGAGACGCTGGCTCGCGATCTCGAGGGAATCGGTCACCTCGCGCTCTCCGGCCTCCCAGACCTCCGCGTGGCCGGTGAGCCCATTGACCGCGATCAGGTGATCGCTCGCCGGACCCGGGTCGCCGTGGGCGGAGAGAACGCGGACCCGGTACGGGGTGACGTAGAACGGAACGAGGCGCAAGGAGTACCGGAAGCCTTCGACGCCCGCGAGCGCCTCGGCCTCGGCCTGGCCCAGGCGCGGGCGGATGATCCGCTCGCCCTCGGGGAAGACCGTCGGGGGCGCTTCGAGCGGAGAGAGGGGCGTGTCGCCGCCGGCGCCGCCGCCCGCCGAAGGTGGGGGTAGCAGGAGCTCGCCCAACGCGGGGCCGAGCGCCGACGGACCGAGGACCTCGATCGAGCGCTCCGCCGCGATCTTGCGCGCGACCTCGCCGGGATCTTCCGAGTAGACGAGGGTCCGATGCACCGCGTCCCCGGGGAACTCCGACTCGATCTCCATCGGAGAGCGCGGCCCCGAGACGATGAAGACAGCGCGATGGTCCCGCGTCCGCACCGCCTTGACCCCGGCCGGGCGGTCCTCGAGCCGGTATCCCGCGGCCTCGAGGAGCCGGCGGAGCACCGAGCTCGTCGGAACCACCTGGGTCATCGAGGAAATGAGCCGGTCGGACGTTATCTGTCTTCCGTCCCGGTTCCGCCGTTCCCATGCCCGGCGAAACCCTGAAGGGACCCGTCGGAACTGGGCGCGCATGCACCGGTACCGCGTCGGGTGCACCGGCTGGGGATACGATGACTGGCGCGGGCCGTTCTACCCCTCGGGGACCCCTGCCGGCGAGTACCTCGCGCGCTACGCGAGGGTCTTCGACCTGACCGAGGTGGACTCGAGCTTCTATCGGGCGCCGACGCCGTTCCTGACCCGACGCTGGGCGGGCCAGACCCCCGAGGGGTTCGTGTTCGCCCTCAAGATCCCCCAGGACGTGACGCACCGTCCCAAGGAACCGTTCGCCGCGGACCTGCTCCGGACCTTCCTCACGAACCTGGAACCGATCCGGGCCGCGGGGAAGCTCGGTCCCCTTGTCGCCCAGTTCCCGCCGTCGTTCCGACGCGAGGCCGGCGCGAAGCGCCTCGAGGAGATCCTCACGACGATCCCGGCGGACCACCGCGTTGCGGTCGAGCTGCGTCACGCCTCGTGGTGGTCGACCGAGACGTGGTCGCTGCTGGAATCCCGGAAGGCCGCGCTGGTCTGGTCGGTGTACCCCGGCGTCCACCCGCCGTACCGCGCGACCGCGGACTTCCTCTACGCACGGTTCGTGGGGGACCGCGCTCTGACCGAGTTCGACCGGATCCAGCGCGACGGTCGGTCGGCCATGGAAGAGATGAAGCGCCACTTCGAGGGAGAGGGACTGTCCGCGCGCGATGTGTTCGTTCTCCTCAACAACCACTTCATGGGGTTCGGTCCGGGGACCGCCGCGCTCGTGCAGGAGGTCCTCGGGGTCCCGAAGGCCGACCTGTCCCTCGCCGCCCGCGATGCCGGCCAGCAGGATCTCTCGCGTTTCGGGTGACCCTTCCACCGCCCCGATCGGCTCCCGGCCGACGACCGCGCGCTCCGGCAAGGTTATTCCCCCGGAGTGCCTCGCCGAACTTCCATGCCGCAATGCCAGATCCAAGCCGCGTCGCTCCACGCCTTCCCGAGGGGTCCTATGTCGGTCGAGGACCGGAGGATGTCGCTCGACACCAAGTGCCGCGAGGATGCGATGTACTCGGCGAAGATGCTCGGCGCGGCCGCCGGGCGGTCCCGGAAGGGCTCGCCCGTGAAGGATTTCTTCCTCTGCGAGAACCACTCGCAGCTCGTTTCGCAGATCGATCGCGAGCTCAACGAGGAAGGGTGGACGACCGTCTTCGCCGAGAAGCCGACGTTCCTCCTCTGAGACGCCCCCCTCGGCCCCGCCGGGGTCGCCCTCCCTCGCGTCGTCGCCTTTCCCGTCCGGGTCCGAAGCCGCTCCCGCCCACCGGTGTTTAATCTAATCGAAGCCGCTTTCGCCTCGTGGCCTCCGTCCGCCGCCTCGCCGCGATCATGTTCACCGACTGGGTCGGATTCACGACGCTCACCCAGTCGAACGAGCAGCACGCCCTCACGCTGCTGGAGATCCACCAACGGATCCTGCGACCGGTCTTCCCCCGGTTCCACGGCACGGAGATCAAGACGATCGGGGACGCCTTCCTCGTCGAGTTCGAAAGCGCCCTCGATGCGACCAGCTGCGCCATCGAGATCCAGCGCCTGCTCCACGACTACAACGCCTCCTCAACAGCGAAGGACCGGATCCGGCTGCGGATCGGTATCCACCTGGGCGACGTCATCCACGCGGACGGCGACGTCCTCGGCGATGCGATCAACGTCGCGTCCCGGATCGAGCCCCTCGCCGAGCCGGAGGGCATCTGCATCTCCGATCCGGTCTTCGCGCAGATCCGCAACAAGCTCTCCAACCCGCTGACGAAGCTGCCCGCGCGCGAGCTGAAGAACGTCCAGTACCCGCTCGATGTCTACAAGGTCGAACTGCCGTGGACGGCGAGCGCATCGGATGCGGGCGGGGCGTCGATCGCCCGGCGCCTCGCTGTCCTTCCGCTCGCCAACATGAGCCCGGATCCCCAGGACGCCTTCTTCGCGGACGGGCTTACTGAGGAGATCATCTCGGAGCTCTCGAAGGTCGCGGGACTTCGGGTGATCGCCCGGACGTCCGTGATGCGCTACGCCGGCGGAGCGAAGGGCGTCGCGGAGATCGGCCGGGAGCTCCGCGTCGGGACGGTCCTCGAGGGGAGCGTCCGACGCGCGGGGAACCGGGTGCGGGTCACGGCGCAGCTCATCGACGCCTCCAACGAGGAGCATCTCTGGTCGGAGAAGTACGACCGCGAGCTCGTCGACATCTTTGCCATCCAAAGCGAGATCGCCAAGGAGGTCGCCGTAGCGATGGGCGTCGCGCTCCCCCCGCCGGCGGTCGCCCGCCGGCGAGCTCCGCCGAGCCTCACCGCGTTCAAGCCGTACCTTCGGGGGAGATCCCTCTGGAACCGTCGGTCCCCCGAGCACCTCCGGGCGGCGTTACGGAACTTCGAGGAGGCGCTTGCGATCGAGCCGGATTTCGCCGAGGCGCTGTCGGGCATCGCCGACTGCTATTCGATCCTCGTCGATCGCGGGGTCATGTTGCCGAGCGAGGGCGGCCCGAAGGCGAGGGCGGCGGCCGAGCGGGCGATCCAGATCGACGAGACGATCGCCGAGGCCCACGCCTCCCTGGGCCTTGCACTCGCGGCGGGGCACGAGTGGCTCGCGGCCGAACGCGAGTACAAGCGCGCGATCGAGCTCAACCCGATGTACGCCTCCGCGCACCAGTGGTACTACATGGAGCTCACCTGCCTCGGCCGCCGCGAGGAAGCGTGGCGAGAGCTCGATGCGGCCGAGGAGGCCGACCCGCTCTCGCCGGTGATCCTCTTTCATCGTGGGTTCGTCGCGTGGGTCGAGGGCCGCGACGACGCGGCCCTCCAGAACTGGGCGCGGTTCGTGGAGCTCGGCGGCGACCCGGCCTTCTCCCATCTCTTCACCCTGCTCTTCTACGCCAACCGGTCGCGATGGGACGAAGCGGCGGCGATCCTACCCCTCGTGATGCGAGAGCCGCAAGGATGGCTGGGCGCGGCAGGGCCGGCGGTCGCCCTTGCGGTGCTCGGGAAGAAGACCGAGGCTCTCCAGCTCGTCGAGGCGATGGTCGCGCGCTCAAAGGTCGAATATGTCTCCGCCGGGGAGATCGCATGGGTCTTCGGAGCGCTCGGCGATGCCGACCGGTTCTTCGAATGGCTCTACCGGAGCGTCGACCAGAGGACGAAGACGTTCGACTTCATCGCCTCGCCGATCTTCGAGAAGCTCCGCGCGGATCCGCGCTTCCACGAGTATCTACGACGGTGCGGCGTCGCCTGACCCGGTCGGCGGAGAGCCTCACACGAACTGACAGGGGGAGTCCGAGGGTGCCGAGGCCCGTGCGAGCGGTTCCGTGGGTCCCCAGGCGAGCAGGCCCACTTCCGTGCCGGCGAGGTTCCCCACCGCTTCGTGGATGAAGCAGCCCGGCCCCACCAGCTTGTAGTTCACCGCTTGGTTCACCGGGTCAGCGACCGCCAACCACGGCGAGCTCTCCGCCCCGGGCACGGGGACGTGGATCGCGAACCCGGTGTACGAGATTCGCATCACGGCCCAGCCGACGGCACCCAGGGAGATGGAGCTCGCACCGCAGTGGCCCGCATAGGCGGACCCGTTGAGACAGTACGCCCGGAATGAGTCGTCGAAGGACGCCGCTCCGTTGGTGCCGAGGAAGGGGCAGCCGTCGACCGGGCCGCTGGTCGAGAGGTTGATGTCGGAGACCGCCGGCCCGTCCCGAAGGGAACACCACGCGGTGGTCGGGTGCGGGGAACCGGAGACGACGATAGAGTAGGTCGATGGGCAGCTCTGAGCGAAACCGGGTCCGAGAAGCCAGACTAGCCCGAGACGGCCGATCGTCCAGTTCAACTTGACCTCGAGGACCCCTGCCGAGCCGTTCGAGAGCGAGACCGACGTACCCGAGGAGCTTCCCAGGAAACTTCCGTTCGCCCAGCCGGTGGCGCTGCCGTTCGGAGGCGAGTTCACGACGACCGCGGGAGTCCAGAGCGCCTCGGTCCCGAGGGTCGACACGACGCCGCAGCCCTGATGGAATGCAAGACCCGCACCGATGGCAGCAGGGAGGGTCAGGAGGAGCGCCGCGGCCACGACGCCGGAGGCCGCGCCGATCTTCCACCGTCCCGAAGCGCGTGTGGTATCGTACCAGGGAGTACATTCGATAATTGCGATGGTGTATCAAAGTCCCCGAACTCCATCGCGCGCGAACCGCTCGCCGTTCTGCTATACCTGTGGCCCCCACCAATTGTTGAATGGCCGGACCGCACGTCTGCGCCGGGGCGGGGCGTGTCCCCGCTCGCGCCGGCCGGCCCCCCAGTACGACGGCCGGAACTTCGTCGGGCCCTCCGGAGGGTTCCCCCGCGAGGTAACTTATATATCCGCACCCCCGGTTCAATGGCGGCTCTCGATGGCGGAGGCAATCACCCTGCGGGTCGCCGAGGCCTTCCAGCAGGACATTGGTCTCGGGACGGCGCGCCTCGACGTCGGCACCCGCCAGCGCCTCAAGGTCGGCGTCGGCGACATCGTGGAGGTCCGTGGCCGCAAGACGACGGCCGCGCTCGTCAACCGCGCTCAGCAGGACGATGAGGGCAAGGGACTCGTCCGCGTCGAGGCCGTCGTCCGGCGGAACGCGGGGGTCAGCATCGGCGATCGCGTCATCGTCCAGCGGATCGACTGCCCGATCGCCGACTCGATCACGATTGCTCCGATCTACTCCGGCTCGGCGAAGATGGACCTCGGGCCCGGCCTCGAAGCCTTCGTCTCCAAGGCGCTCTCGCGCCGTCCGTTCGTCCGCGGCGACGTCTTCGTCATCCCGGGCGTCTTCCTGATGGGCGGCTCGCTCCCGTTCATGGTCGTTGCGAGCCAGCCCAAGGGAACGGTCCAGGTGGGACCGACGACCCTCATCACGATCAAGGACGAGACCGTCACCGAGACCGAGGTCGCGGCCCCGCGGGTCTCCTACGAGGACATCGGCGGGCTCAAGGAGAAGCTGGGCCGGGTCCGCGAAATGATCGAGCTGCCGCTCAAGCACCCGGAGCTGTTCGACCGGCTCGCGATCTCGCCGCCCAAGGGGGTCCTGCTCTACGGGCCGCCGGGAACGGGGAAGACGCTCATCGCCAAGGCCGTCGCCAACGAGGCGGGGGCCCACTTCATCGGCATCCAGGGACCCGAGATCATCTCGAAGTACTACGGAGAGAGCGAGAAGGAGCTCCGCGAGAAGTTCGAGGAGGCCGAGAAGAACGCGCCGTCGGTGATCTTCATCGACGAACTCGACTCGATCGCCCCGCGCCGCGACGAGGTCGTCGGCGAGGTCGAGCGACGCGTCGTCGCCCAGCTCCTCACGCTCATGGACGGCCTCTCCGGCCGCGGCAACGTCATCGTCATCGCGGCGACGAACCGCGAGGAGGCGATCGATCCCGCGCTCCGGCGACCGGGACGGTTCGACCGCGAGATCGAGATTGGCGTTCCGACGCAGGCGGGGCGGCTCGAGATCCTCCAAATCCACACCCGCGGCATGCCCATCGAGGGTTCCGAAAAGGACCGAGAGCGGTTGTTGAAGGAGCTCGCCAATCTCTCCCATGGCTTCGTCGGCGCGGACCTGGCCGCCCTCGGCCGCGAGGCGGCGATGCGCGCGCTCCGGCGCTATCTGCCCGAGATCGACTTCGACAAGCCGATCCCGCTGACCCTTCTCGAGCGAATGAAGGTCACGGACAAGGATTTCAAGGAGGCGTTAAAGCAGATCGAGCCGTCGAGCCTCCGCGACGTTACGATCGAGATCCCGACGATCCGCTGGGGCGACATCGGCGGTCTGGACCGCGTGAAGCTCTCCCTCCAGGAGTCCGTCGAGCTTCCGTTCAAGAATCCGACGGTCTACAAGCACATGGGGATCGAGCCGCCCCGCGGTATCCTCCTCTACGGTCCTCCCGGCGTGGGAAAGACCCTCCTGGCGAAGGCCGCGGCGACCGAGAGCGAGGCGAACTTCATTTCGGTGAAGGGCCCTGAGATCATGAGCAAGTGGGTCGGGGAGAGCGAGAAGGCGGTCCGTGTCATCTTCAAGAAGGCGCGCCAGGCCTCGCCGGCGATCGTCTTCATCGACGAGCTGGATTCAATCGCGCCGCGTCGCGGGCTCCAGACGTCGAGCGGCGTCACGGAGCGGATCGTGAACCAGCTACTGACCTCGATCGATGGACTAGAGTCCCTCGAGCGGGTGCTCGTCCTCGCGGCGACGAACCGCCCGGACATCATCGACGAGGCCCTTCTACGGACCGGCCGGTTCGACCGGCTCCTCTACGTCGAACCACCGAACGTCGCCGGACGGCTCGAGATCTTGAAGGTCCACTCGCGGAAGATGCCCCTCAGTGACGTCAGCCTCAGCGAGCTGGCCCAGCGGACCGAGGGATACGTCGGCAGCGACATCGCTTCGCTCTGCCGCGAGGCCGGGCTCGTCGCGATCCGGGAGAACATCAAGGCCTCGAAGGTCACGATGTCCCACTTCGACGAGGCGCTCAAGCTCGCGCATGCCTCGTGCACCCCCGAGGCGCTCAAGTTCTACGAGGACTTCCAGAAGCATCTCTCGCGCGAACGCGTCGGCGGCAAGCGCGAAGAGACGGCGCAGGCGATCTACCGATAGCCCCGCCCTCGGGCGCTTCGGGTTCCGGCGGAGTTATCCGACCCGTTCCGGGCGTTCCATCCAACGGCTTCGCCCACGGCGAACGCCGCCGATGGGCCCACGAAAAGTCGCTATCGGCAAGCTATAAGTAGAGGGGCTAGGTTCGCCGCCGCGTTCCTCGATGGGAACTCGATGTAGGGAGACGTGAAACACGATGGGTAACGGGCTACCGCGAGTCGCCCTGTGGGCTCTGGCATTTGTGATGCTGGCAAGCACGCTGGCGTCGCTATCCGGAGCGCAGGCCGCCTCGACGCCGAACTACACCCTACTGGGGTATGTGTCCCAGGCCGGGGGCCCGAACGCGCCCCCCGTCCCGGCCGGCGTCACCGTTGACCTGATCTCCGCCGCCAGCCACCAGACCTACACGACCACCACGGCGACCTCGGGCGGCAGCTTCTCGTTCGGCTCGGCCAACACGGCCGGCACCCTCGCCCCCGGCTGGTGGGGCGTCTGGATCCCCCCACAGGCCCACGCCAACCTCTACGGATGCAAGCCCTGCGCGGTCCTGCCCTCCGACCAGAACCCCCAGTACTACTGGGAGAACTCGACTTCGCTCACGACCCAGTCCACCTCGGCCAACCCCGTCTCCATCTCGGGCGTGACGCTCCTGCCGTACAACGCGACCATCTGGGGAAACGCCACGTTCCTCGGATCCCCCGTCGCGGGCGCGACGGTGTCGGTCCTCGACCCCACCTTCAATGGGTTCGTTCTCGCGAACAACACGACGGTATCGCAGGCGACCAACACGACCGTCGTCGGCGAGTTCTCGCTCTCGGTGCCGTTCGGCACGTGGGTCCTCCAGACGATGGTCCCGGGGAGCCCCAATTACTTCAACACCGTCCAGGTGACGGTCAGTTCGACCCACGTCACGGTCAATCCCACGGTGAAGAAGGACTTCTACGCGTGGGGCTACGTCAACCAGGCGTCGACCCCTTCGGCCCACGTCCCCGCGGGCGGGAACGTCACGGTCTTCGACCCGACGAACGGGTACGTCTACACCTCCTCGATCGGGAGCGGTTACTACAGCATCGGGACTTACCCGGCCGGATTCATCGGCCCGGGGACTCAGACGCTCAACGTCGTCCTCGCCCCGGTCGGCTGGCAGACCGTTTCCTACCAGCTCGATGTCTCGACGGCCCTTCCCGGCACGGCGGCGGCCCATCTCTCGTACACCTCGCCGATCGCGCCGCCCGCTGAGTACAACACGACGCTCGATTTCACGCACGGCTTCGGCAAGGTCAACGTATCGACGGCCGCGGTCCTCGGGAACGATTCGACGTTCCCGGACCTCGCGAACGCGTCGGTGGGTCAGCTCTGGGCGCAGCTCGCGCTCGACTGGCAGAACAACCTCACGTTCGACGCGGCGAACCTCCCGGGCGTCCTCAACTGGATCAACTCCTCGGGACCGTTCTTCCCCGCGGGCCAGAGCTCGCTCACCGTGAACGGCACCGGCTTCGGCCAGCCGACGAACTACACGTTCGCCAGCAACACCACGTGCACCACGTTCTGCGGCCTCACGAGCTCGGACGCGCTGAACCTCAACTGGGCCCAGGCGTACAATGCGACCGCGAAGATCCCGACGAACTCGAAGACGTACACGATCTCCTTCACGTTCCGGCACCCGACCAACGCGGAGGCGTTCAACTACACGGTGGCGCTCCCGACCGGCTGGGTCCTCAACGCGGGGACGGCCGCCCCCGCCCAGTCGCGCCTCGTCGCGGCGGGCCCCGGCGGAACGTGGACGAACTTCACGCTCGTCTCGCTCCCCTCGACGAGCGCGTCGTCGACGGCCTCTTTCACCCTCGTGAAGTACTCGTCGGTGACCGCGGTCGTCAACGTCACCACCTCGAACTTCGCCTTCTCGAAGTCGGACGTCCTCAACCAGACCCACGGTAACTACACCGTCGTGGTCGGCGTCGGTGAGAACGCGACGTTCTCGGCGCTCAACTCGTCGTTCCCCGCGGGGAACAACGGCACCCTCTACGAGTGGGCCTTCGGGGACGGCGCGACGACGAACACGAGCCAGCCCACGACGTACCACACGTACACGGGCGCGGGGCGCGAGTTCACAGGCAGCCTGACGCTGACGAGCTCGGGCGGGCAGACGAACACCGTGGCGTTCCACGTCTACACCGACGACCTGTTCCCGACGAGCCTCATCAGCACGAACCAGACGATCCTGCACGCCGGCAGCGGGGCGTACGTGATGATCAACTCCTCGCGGACGCTCCACTTCAATGCGACGGCGAGCACGGACCTGATCAATGGCGGGACGACCCTGCCGGGCGTCCTCTCGGTCGCGTCGTGGAACATCTCCACGGGGAAGACCGCGGTCTCGCTCGCGAACTACTCGACGGGAGCGGGCCTCAAGATCGGCTCGAACCTGACGATACAGTTCTCGGGCGCGGGGAGCTACCTCACCAGCGGGGACGTCAACGGCACCCCAATCGCCTTCACCGGCTGGCAGTACAACGTCAGCCTCGACGTCTGGGACGGCGCCGGCCACCTGTCGCGCGCGTGGCTCGATGTCCTGGTCAACGACACCCAGAAGCCGACCCCGGTGGTCGCGCTCCAGGACGCGAGCGGCCGGGTCGTCTCGAGCTCGGGCGTCGTCGAAGGCGCCAACCACACGGCACCCGTGGTCCTCTCGGCCCAGAACTCGACCGACCCGCACAACGGCTCGCTCGTCTCGTACAACTGGTCGATCACGAACAAGGGCAACGACTCGGTGCACATCTGGCTCAACCAGTCGGCCGGGATGCCGGGCTTCAAGCTGCCCGCGAAGCCGCGCTACTGGTTGGACCCGCAGGCGAAGCCGTACACGGTCAACCTGACCGTCACCGACCGGGCCTCCAACACCGGCTTCGTCGTCTCCTCGCTGACCGTCGCGATCAACACGAGCCAGCGCCCCGTCCTCGCGGTCAGCAACTTGACCGCCGACCCGACGATGACCGACGGGACGTCGTATACGGTCTGGGTCAATGTGACGAACACGATCGGCCAGAACTCGACGGCGCTAGGCACCCAGGTCCGGTTCTACCTACTGCCCCCCTCCGGGGTCGGCAGCGGGACCACGATGGGGGATTCGCCCGGCTCGGTCCAGTTCTACAACTACACGACCAACACGACGCTGGCCAGCTCGCCGTGGCCGACGAGCTCGATCGATCTGAAGTACAACCACACGGTGCGTGCGGTGATCCACTTCAACCCGTCGAGCACGGGGACCTTCGACCTCTGGGCCAACGCTTCCGCGGCGAACGAGTTCATCTCGGACTACAAGACCGGCGCCAACCAGATGCACGTCTCGGTGACGCTGAACCAGAACCCGATCGTCCTCTACGAGGAGATCGCGGCGGTCATTGGCGTCGCGGTCGTGATCATCGTCGTCATCATCTTCTGGCGCCGCCGGTCGAGCGGGCCCAAGACGGGCGGAAAGCCGTCGGGCTCGGGCAAGTCCGGCTCGGACAAGTCGAAGAAGGACGAGGACGACGAAGACGAGCTGTAGGCCCCGCTACAGCCCCGTCCCAACCCCTTCCTCCCGTGCGCGCTACCGTGATCTAGTAGGTGCGCCGCGGGCGCTGGCCTAATCCGCTCTCCAGCGACTCTCTGGGTGGGATGGCACCACTTCGGCCCGCGGAAAGCGCGGCCGCTCGGTCGCGCCGGCTCGCGACGTTCCTGACGCGTCGGGGCCGGAGCCGCGAATCCGTCCACGCGCTGCACCGGGACCTGCGTCGCGACCGGTTCGAGGGCCAGATCCTGGCCCGCATCCTCGGGGCCTCCGCCTCCGACCGGTCGCTCGAGCGCCCGCCGGCCCTGCGCGACCTGGAGCGGGCCCTCGGCCGATGGCGCGACGTCGAGATCACCCGGGAGCTCTGGCGCTCCGTCCGTACCAAAGTGATCGGGCGACGGGAGGCACGGTGGCTCGCGAAACGGGAGAAGCGGCTCGATACGGAGTCGGACACGTTCGAACGCGAGGCCGTGGAGCTCGTGCGGCGGCACCTCGCCGCGCATCCGTCTCCGGCCCCATCGCCACGACCCGCGTTGAGCCCCAAGCGCCTCCAGACGCCGTTGCGATGGCGAAAGGAGCTCGCGGTGCGTCGGAAGCGGTATCTCAAGTCGCTCGCCGGGGTGACCGACTCGCTCCCCGCGGAGGCGACCCACGCCTTCCGACAGGAGGTGCGCCGCCTCGGGGTCTACTACGATCTCCTGGCGATCGCGCCGTGGGCGGCGCCGCCGCGACGCTCGGAGAAGATCCAGCGGGTCCTCGATCGTCTGGGCCGACTGCACGACTGGGATCGCGCCATCGCGCGTCTCCGCCAGGAACCGTCGAGCGGTCTCCGCGAGGAGTACCGGGACCGTCTGCGTTCGGAGCGGCGGCGCACCACCGTCCGCGCCCGGCGCGTTCTCGCCTCGAAAGGGGTCCGACGCTACGCCGAGAAAGAGATCCAGCGGTAGCCGAAGAGTGTAGAGCCGCTGGATCTACCCGTACGGGCCGACCTCGTCGAGCAGGTCGACGTGGGTGAGCAGCATGCGGCGGCAGCAGTAGCGGCTCAGTCCCAAGCGCGTCAGGACCTCTCCGGCCGGCTCGCCGCGGCTGGTCCGCTCTCGGTACTCGTCCCAGTGCTGGCCGATGACGGCGCCGCAGGTGAAGCACCGGACCGGGATCATCATCGTCATGGTCGTGTACTCTCCCTGCTCACCGGTACGACTTCTGCCGCCGCTTGCGCGCGCCGCGTCCGCCGGGCCGCTTCGGCAGCTTCCGCCGCGGGTCGTTGACGAGGAGCGAACGGTCGTAGCGCTTGAACATCTCGCCGAGGGCGGGGTCCTTGATCCACTCGAGGAGGCCCCGCGCGACCGCCGTACGGGCGGCCGACGCCTGGCCGATGATGCCGCCGCCCTGCACGTTGACGGAGATGTCGAGGTTCCGCCACTTCTCGCCGACCATCAGGAGCGGTTCCTGGATCTTCTGCCGGACGACCTCGGGTTCGAGGATCTCGAGCGGGCGGTCGTTGACCCAGACGCGGCCGGCGCCCTTGCGGATCGTGGCCCGCGCCACGGCCTCCTTGCGCTTGCCGGTCGTCTGCACGATCACCGGTGCCTTCATAGCCGGGCTCCGAGCAGCTTGGTGATCTCTTCGAGCGTGAGGGGAGTGCGGAGCGACGGGCGCGACCGCGCGCCCTCGATCGACTGCCGTGGGGCGGAGGCGACGGGCGACGGGACGCCGATGTAGACGTCGAGGCGTTCGAGCGCTTCCTTTCCGCGGGTCTTCAGGTGGGGCAGCATCCCGCGCACCGTGCGCCGGAAGATCCGGTCGGGATACCGAGGATAGTGCGGGCCCATCCGCTTCGAGCCGCGGGCGCGGTTCGCCGTGTAGAACGCGAGGACGTTCTCGCGCGAGCCGGTGACGACGCTCTTCTCGGCGTTGACGACGACGATCGACTCGCCCTTGAGGAGCCGCTGGGCGATCAGGCTCGCGGCCCGCCCGAGCACGAGGCCGGTGACGTCCACGACAGTGCCCTTGGGGGCGACCGGGGGAGCTCGAGGGGCGACGACGGCGCGCGGAGCGACGGGGGGCTTCGCGGCCTTGGGAGCGGCGCCGGTTTTCGTGTCCGCTGGCTTTCCGGTGACCGCCGGCTTATCGGTCGCCGGTTTCGCCTTCGGCGATTTGAGCTTCAGGACCGGAGCCAACTTCGTCGGGGCCGATGTTTCGGGGGCGGCCGTCGGGGGCGGAGTGGGGGTCTCAGCCAAAGAGACGCACCCCCGTGCCGTCGGGGTGGGCCTTGAGGAGCTCGTCGATCGTCAGCGCCTTTCCACCGGCGGCGTGGATCTTGATCCGGGCATCGGCGGAGTAATGGAAGGCCCCGATCGTGAGCGCCTTGGTGAGCCGCCCGGCGGCGAGGACCTTTCCGGGGACCACGAGGGTTTCGTTGGCCTTGGCGAGGCGCTCCAGATGGGCCACGTTCACCGGGGTCGTCTGGTGGCGCGCGCGGGATAGGCGTTCGGCGAGGTCGCCCCAGATGGGGGCGTCGTGCCGCTTGGCGGCGCGCCGCAGTTCCATGAGGGTCCGGACAAGCTCCGGATTCTCCTTGAGAATCTCGCGCACCATGCGGATTCGCCTCGACAAGGGTGCCTCATATAAGCGTTGCCGCCGCCGAGAGCGCGCCGGCGCCGCGAGCGCGTCTCGCGATGACCCGACCGCCTCCCGGGCACGAATTCACGGCGGCGCGAGCGCATTGGGTGCCGGCCGGTCGACGGACCAAAACGAGGCGCCGAAGTCGTTCCATTCGCCGATAACGGTTAAATATCGCGCCCCGCCATCGGCGGCCGAGGACGACATGCGCAAGTTCCTGACCGAGCTCCGAGGGAAGACCGTAATGACCAACGACGGGCAGATCCTCGGACTGATCGAGAACTTCGTCGTCGACACGACCACGGGCGGGATCGCCCACGTGCTCGTCACGCCGAGCGAGGACGTCGAACCTCGCCTCTTCCAGCAGGACGCTTCCGGCCGCCTGGTGCTCCCTTTCAAGAGCATGCGCGCGGTCAAGGACGTCGTCGTGATGGACATTGGGAAGTGAGTCGGGCCTCCGACCCTTTGTCTCGGTCGTCGTAACCGTCAAGAACGAGGAGCGCGGGATCGCCCGCCTCTTCGAAAGCCTCCTCGTCCAAGAGCCCCCGTTCGAGATCGTCCTCGTCGACGCACTCTCGCACGACCGGACCTGGGCGATCGCCGAGGAGTTCCGGGCGCGGAACCCGGAGATCCTCCGAATCACTCGCAAGTTCGGTTCACGAGGGATCGGCCGCAACGAGGGGGTTCGGGTGGCGCGCGGGGAGTTCGTCGCCTTCATCGACGGCGACTGCGTTGCCGATTCCCGATGGCTCCACGAGATCCGGGCCGGGTTTGCCGAAGCGCAGGTCGTTGCCGGGACGACGATCGCGATCGGAAGCACTCGATACGGGGAACTCGAACGCGTCGAGCTGTTCCAGAAAGGAAACGACGTGACCTATCCGTCATGCAATCTCGGGTACCGACGTGCGCTCTTCGAGTCGCTGGGTGGGTTCGATCCGCACTTCATCACCGCCGAGGACATCGATCTCAATCTCCGGGCCGTCCAGGGGGGGGCGACGCTCCACGCCGCGCCCACGGCGGTCGTGTACCATCAGATGCGCGCAACCCTGCCCCGGTTCCTCGTCCAAGCCTTCTGGAACGGCTACGGGCGGAAGCAGCTCACGGAGAAGCACGGCAGCCTCTGGGGGAACTATCGGGTGCGCCGCCTCCTGCAATCGCAACGATCGGTAATCGCATGGGCCCGGCTCTCGGCGGCGTTCGCCGGCTACGGAACGCGAGTCCTCACCGCGGGGCGGCGTCGGCTCACCGAGACGGATCGACCATCGGGCGCTCGATAGTGGTAGGGGCCGGTCGACCCGGTTCGAAAGTGGGTTCGGACCGCAGGCCGGGTCGGCTCAGCTCGTCTTGAGGAGCTCGGCCACTTTGCCGACCTCGGCGAGGACCTTGTTCGAGTCCGCGTTCTGGTCGACGACGGCGACGAGGAGGGCCTTCTTCCCGCTACCGACGATGATCGTCTTCGAATCGTTCCCCTCGATCACGATGCGCTCGGGGGGAGCCCGGTTGAGCTCGGTGTTCGCCGTCGCGGCGGCCCCCAGGATCGTCGCGCACATGATCGCGAACGTCTCGGTGTAGACACCGGCGGGGACGTCCGCGTACAGCACGAGACCGTCGCGGGAGACGAGAGCGGTGGCGATGCCGCCGATGCGGCCCTTCAGGTCCTTGATCACTGCGCCTACGTTACCTGTCGCCATCATTTACCCGGAGCCCCTCACATCTCCTCGATACGGAACCGACACTCGGATTGACCTACGCTGGCACAAGCCTCTTCGGTACATTTGACGCGCGTCCCCTTAAAACGTTCGTAGAACTCGCGGAGGATGCCGCGGAGGCGGTGGCAGGTCGGGATATCGCTCGGAACGACCTCGATCGATCCCTTGACGATGACCTCGCCGTCCTTGAACTGGATGTCCTCGATCCACCCGCGCTCCTTCAGGATCTCCCCGGCGCGCTGGTGGAACTTGGCGCGGTCCTTGAGGGCCTCCGCGGCCATGTCCGAGCCGATCACGGAGCCTTCCTTGAAGAACAGGCCGTGGCAGGCGTGGGACATCACGCCCTCGTAGAGCTCCTTGATCTTGTGGAGCTCCGACTGATTGAGCTTCACGTAGCGCATGGACACGGCGCGCCAGCGACTCACGGGATATATATCCGCTGCTGGACGCCCCGCCGAGGGGCGGAGGTCGCTACGATGGCCCGGGCTCGTCGCCCGACGGAGGCGCCGGGGGCGCAACGGTCCGCGGAGCGTCCAGGAGCTTGGTGATCTCCGCAAGGGAGCGGAGCCGTGTCTCGAGGACCTCGTCGGCCGTCCCGGCGCGATCGATCAAGGCGGCCGTGAGTCCCGCTCGCGAAGCGGCCCGTACATCGCTCCAGAAGAGGTCGCCCACGAACCAGGTCTCCGAGGGTCGGGCGTCGAGCCGTCGGGCCGCTTCCCGGAACCCGGCGACCGTCGGGGGTCGCGGGTCGGGGGAGTCGTCGGCGAGGAGGAGGAGCGATTCGGGGAGCCCCGCGCGCCGTAGCGCGAGCTTGGCCGTCTCCACAGGCAGCCCCGCGACGACGCCGACCTTGAGATGGCGCTCTTCCAGGGAACGGACGGCCCCGAGTGCATCGGGGTACGATTCCATCTCGTGGGCGGGCTTGAGGAACCGCGCGACGACCGCGAGCGATTCCGCTTCCGGGAGCGGGTGGCCGGCGATCGCGGTCAGGGTCTCGCCGAGGAACGTCCGGTACGCCGAGGGATCGACCGGCGGGGCTCGGCCCACGAGGCCCTGCCAACGGCGCCGGTCCCAGAGGTGGAGCTGTCGGCGGATCGCGGCGCGCGCGTGGCGCTCGGAGAGCACCGGACCCCGCGGTCGCCAGGCCCACTGCCAGTGGGAGATGGTCTGCCACGGCACGAGGGTGTCGTCGAGATCGAGGACGACGGCTCGCACCCGCGGTACTTCGAGGTCGGACACGGAAGCGCGGGACTATCCCCGTCCGGTCTTCTGGAGCTCGAGGAGGTCCTCGGTCGAGACCTTCTCGCCCTTCTTCAATCGGGCGAGGAAGTCCTCCTCCTTCGGGGGTTCGGCGTCGGCCCAGCTCGCGGGTGCACGTCCGCCGCGCGCTGCGTAGAGCATCTTCTCGAGATCGCGGACCTCCTCGATCGCCGAAATGTGGGCGCGGTGCGCCTCGTCGGCCTGGCCCTTGACCTCGATGAGCTTCGCCTGCACGTCGTCGGCCTGTCGCCGGAGATCGTCGACGGCCTCGTAGAGCTTGACCATCTCCTCATGCTCGTGCTGCGCGTCCTCGGCGAGCTGGCCCACCGCCGCGTGGTGCTTCTCCGCCTCGACGCGGGCCTCGTTGGCCCCCGCGATCGCGCCGTCGATCTCCGGGTCCTGCCGGAGCTCCTGGTCCTGATCGCGGATCGCCCCTTCGAGACGCTTCATCTCCTCGACCAGGCGCTTCTCCTGGTCCCCCGTGAGCGCCGTCGTCATGTGACGGAACTCCAACTCGCGGAGCTCCTTGCGGAGGCGCCAGACGGGGATCGCGCCGGGTCGGGGAGTGCGGGCGCGTTTGAGATCGGCGACCTTGTCGGAACGCTCCTGGAGGTTCCGGTTCCATTCCTCGCGCAGGGCCTTCGCCTCGCGGACCTGGTCGTTGAGCTCGTCGCGATGGCGCCGGTGGTCCTGGGCCTCCGCGCTCTTCGCGTGCAGCTCGTCGAGGATCCGACCCCGCTCGTCGGCGCGCGTACGCGCCTCCGCGTTCAGCTTGTCGCGCTTCGCGCGGAAGTCGTCGGCGTGGAGGTTCGACTCCGCGCGCTTGCGTTCGAGATCTTCGGCCGCATCGGTCAAAGGGACACCGCCCGTCCCATCGGGGAGACTCGGGGGATTCTTCGACCTCCGCCCGCCCTATAAAGGCTTCCGACGAACGCGCGCACCCACCCACGTGTTGGACGCGCGGGCGCGTACGAAATCCCCCGACGCTGGCGGCGAGGTTCGACTGCGGGGGCACGCTAATAAGAGGCCCCCTCGCTCGGCACCGCCGTGGATGAGGTCGGACGCATTTACGGCGACGTCGGCCTCGGCCAGTTCCAGATCAATCTCACCCACCCCGTGGAACGCGGCGATTACCTCACGGTCGAGGACGAGCTCCACGGCAAGGTCCTCTGCCAATTGGACGATCTGAGGCGCAAGAGCGATCTGGACCTCGAGCGCGCCGATTCGCTCGGGAAGGGGGCCGATATGCCGATCCACGAGAACCTCCTGGGGATCTCGCGGATCATCGGCTACCGCGACGACCAGGGGCTCGTCAAGCTGCCCACGATCCCGTTCCGGCCCGGCGCGAAGGTCTACCTCGCCGAGGACCCGCTGATCGCCGAGGTCCTGGGCTTGAAGCACCGCGGCAACGTGGGTGCCTATCTGGGGCTACTGCGGAACCATCAGCTCAAGATCGAGCTCGACATCAACCAGCTCGTCCAGCGCCACGTGAGCGTGCTCGCGAAGACCGGCGGCGGGAAGAGCTACCTGCTCGGCGTCCTCATCGAGGAACTTCTCCGCCACAAGGTCACGTGCGTCATCATCGACCCGCACGGCGAGTACCATTCGCTGAGGGACCCGGCCCCCAAGAACGGGGTCCACGCCAGGTTCGGCGTCGAGACGCAGGGCTTCGGCCGACAGATCATCGAGTTCTCGCCGGATCCCACGCTCAACCCGTCGGCGAAACCGCTCACCTTCTCGCTCCGGACGATCGATCCCCGCGAGCTCTTGGTCTTCATGGGCCTGACCAACGTGAAGCAGTACCTCGCGCCGCTCAAGGCCCTCCTCGAGGAGGTCGCGGCGGTCAATCCCGACTACACCGTCAAGGACATCGTCCACGCCGCCGAGCGGGGAGAGGGGGCGACCGCCGAGGTGCTCCACGAGCGTCTCGAGTACGTCGAGCAGACGAAGCTGCTCGCGCCGAAGGGGACGAGCCTGAACGAGCTCGTGGTCAAGGGTTCGGCGACGCTGATCAATCTCCGCGGTGTGGCACCGGACGTCCAGGAGCTCGTCGTCGCGCGGATCGCGGGCAATCTCTTCGAGAACCGCAAGAAGGGGAAGATCCCGCCGCTCTTCCTCGTCGTCGAGGAAGCCCACAACTTCGCACCCCAGCAGGGAACGGCCACCTGTTCGCGGATCCTGAAGAACATCGCGAGCGAGGGACGCAAGTTCGGCCTCGGTCTCTGTGCCGTCACCCAGCGGGCGGCGCGGATCGATAAGAGCGTCCTCTCGCAATGCAACACGCAGCTGATCCTCCAGGTGACGAACCCGCTCGATCTGAAGGCCATCGCCCAATCGATCGAGGGGCTGACCCCGGGGATGACCGAGATGATCCAGTCGCTCCCCGTCGGGGTCGCGCTCGTGACCGGCGGCGGCTACCACACGCCACTGTTCTGCGAGGTCCGGCCGCGCGCGAGCCGGCACGGCGGCGAGTCGGTCGCCATCATCGAGGCCAACTAGCGCGACGGGAGCGGCTCGTCCCCGCTCAGCGACCGCTGTCCGAGAGATAGCGGGCGAGGAGCCGGACGCCGAAGGCGGTGGCGCCGATGTTCATGTACGCCGGCTGGTACTTTCGCGTCGTCGGGGTCGTGTACGCGGGTCCCGCAATGTCGAGGTGGGCCCAGGAGGTCCGCCCGACGAACGATTCGAGGAACGCGCCGCCCGTGAGTACGCCCCCCACCGAGATCTCCGTCGAGTTCCGTACGTCCGCCACGTCGCTCTTGACGAGCTCGCGGTGGTAGTCGGTGAGCGGCATGCGCCACATCGGCTCTCCCGTGGTCGCGGAGGCCTCGAGAAGGCCCGCAGCGAGCTTCTCGTCGTTGCTGATGATGGCACCGGTGTCGTCGCCCAAGGCCACGACGCACGCTCCCGTCAGGGTCGCGATATCGATGACCTCGTCCGGGTGGTAGTGGTCGATGACGTAGGCCAACGCGTCCGACAGGACGACCCGTCCCTCCGCGTCGGTGTTCGTGACCTCGATCGTCTTCCCGTTGTACGTGCGGACGACGTCGCCCGGGCGGTACGATCGGCTGCCGAGGAGGTTCTCGGCGCACGCGAGGACGCCGATGACCCGGGGCGGCACCTTGAGGACCGCCGCGGCCCGGAGCGCTCCCAGGACGGCGCACGCGCCGGACTTGTCGAACTTCATCTCGCCCATGCTGAGGGCGGGCTTGATCGAGATCCCGCCCGAGTCGAAGGTGATCCCCTTTCCGACGAGCGCCACCGTCTTCCCGGAACGGGCGCCGCCGCCGTACTCGAGGACGACCATCCGGGGCGGGTGGACGCTGCCGCCTCCGACGGCCAGGATCCCGCCGCAGTGCATCTCGGCGAGCTTCTTCTCGTCGAAGACGGTGACCTTGAGGGAGAACTCCTTCCCGAGCGCGCGCGCCTGCTCGGCGAGCCACTCCGGGGTGGCGGTGTCCGCCGGCACGTTCACGACGTCGCGGGTCCATAGGACCGATTCCACGAGCGCGGCCTCGTTGTCGACGGCGCGCCGCAGCGGGGCCTCCTCGCGGGCGTGCTCGTCGCCGAGATGGATCGTGACCTCCTCGACGCCGCCGTCCGTCGTCGTCCGGTATCGCAGGAACTCGTAGGCGCCGAGGGCCGCGCCGTCGACGATCGCGCGGACCGCGACCTCGGAAGGGACCGACTCCGAGACGAACGAGGAGAGTCGGAAACCGATGGTCCGGGCGCCCTTGCCGCGGAGACCCCGCACGACCTCGGCCGCGGCGCGTCGCGCCCCGTCGGCGGTGTAGGTCGCGCTGGAACCGAGCCCGACGACGACCGCGCGCCCCTTGCCGTCCGGTCGGTGGAGGATCGTGAGCTCGCGGCGCCGTCCTTTCATCTCGCGCCTCTGCCAAGCAGCGGCGAGGACTCCCTTCGTCGCCTGGTCCTCGCGGGCGAGCGTCCGGGGCAGCGGCTCCGGCTTCTCGCCGCGCTCGAAGACGCCGACGATCGAGGCGTCCACGGATCCCAGGGTAGCATCCCGCCGGTCGAGGGCGAACTTCATCGCCCCCCCAGTGGGCAGGGGGGGATTAGAACGATGGTCGGATCTTCTGTCGGTCGATCCGTATCCCGGCAGGGGTCAGCGCGAGGAGGTTCTTCGCAATGCCCGCGACGTCACCGCCGGTGTCCTTGGCCACGTTCTTGAGCTCGAGGCTCATGCGCTTCACCGCGACCTGGTCGTTCGCGATCGACGTATAGTCCAGGATCACGATGTCGCCCTGATAGGCGAGCTTGGAGATGTTGTGGAGGTCCTCGAACCGGAGGATCTCGGCCATCCGGACGGCGCCCTTGGCGCCGGCAAGGCTGGAGACCTCGTCTTCGAACTGCATCCCGCCGAGGTCGAGGAACGTTCCTTCCTCGAGCGTGTCCGAGCCGTGATGTCGCCGAAGAATCCCTTTCTTGCCTAGCATCCGAGGGCACCCCGTTACCAGTCGTTCCGAGGAGGGGTCGGCTCTTAAGCATGCCGTTCGACCGGCGGGTCGAACGTGCCCGGGCCGACGTTCAGGGGTCTTCGACGCCGATGTGATCGGGGATCCGGAGGCAGAACGTGACGCGGTACACGTCCTTCCCGTTCTTCCGGCCCCAGAGGGTCGCCGACTCCTTGAGCTCGGCGCCGAGGCGCGATTTCGCGAGCCGTGCCACCGAGCGCGCGGCGAGCGTGTTCATGAGGTAGTAGTCCCAACCTTCGGGGAGGGCTTCGCGCCAGCTGAACGAGTCGCGCCACTCCTTCTTGGTCTGGGCGAGGACCGTCTCGAAGGCCCGGTCGAGCCGGGCGCGAAGGACGGCGGAGGAACCGCGCAATCGTTCGGAGGTCCCGCGGACCTGGATGAGCGCGGTGTAAAAATGGCCGGTGCGTCGCGAGCACTCCGGGCACGTGACCGCCTTGAGCCGCACCGGCATCTCGACCACGACGGAGCGCTCGGTCCCGCGGTACCGGAGCTCGACCTCGCCCTGGAACGTTCGCTGAACCGGATCGCTCGCGGTCTCCGTCCACTGGACCCGCCGGATCCCCACGTCGGGGTGGACCGAAAGGAGCGGCGTGAGATCGTCGCCGCCGAGGAGCGTCGGGCTCGAACCGCGCCGCTCCCAGTGCTGGCCGATCTTCCGGGCCCCGCAATTGGCGCAGACCTCGACGGAGGGATGGCCCTCGAACCAGACCAGTCGGGTCCGTTTCGCCGAGCAGTCGGGACAGACGCCGTCCTCGAGGGGAAGGTCGGTCCGTCCGCAGACGACGCAGAACTCGTCCTCCATCGTGCGGCCCTTACCCGATCATGGCGAAGATCTCCGCGTGCGGGACCCCGCCGAGATCCCCGAGACCCTCCGCGGCCACGAGGCCCTCCCGCTGCGCGATCCCGAGGACCCGGGGGCCGAGGAGGTTCGCGACCGTCGCGCGCCGGAGCGCCCAGAGGAGCTCGTCCTCCGAGACCGGCCGCTCGCCGTAGAAGTGGGACGTGATCTTGACCGGGGTCCCGTGCGTCCCGACCCGGAGCTCCCGGCCCAAGAGCTCCTCATCGCACGCGGCGACGATGAACTCGGCGCGGACCCGGTGGACCCGCATCACGATCCCGTTCCCCATCCGACGAACCGCCGAGCGAGCGCACCCGGGGGTTATCTCGCCTTTGGGGTCGGTCCGGGCGTCCGCCGAGCCCGAAGGGACCGCGCGTTGCGTACGTTCGCTAGGCCTTCTCGCCGAAGACGCGGAGCAGGATCGCCATGTCGACGAACGACCCGTCGAGGATGCGCTCCTCCACGTTCTGGAGTGCCGTCCGGGCGTCGTCATCGGAGATCGCCCCCGCCTCCCGGAGTTCCTCGAGCGGGAGGGCGACGAGCTCCCGGACCGTTTCCGGGTCGTTCTCGCTCAAGAGGTAGGGGCTGGGGTCGATCCGGACGTTCGTGAGACCGGCGTCGCGGAACATCCGGGGGAGCTGTCGGGCGATGCCCGCGTTCGGAACCCCCTCCGCCCACTTCCGGGCGACGGCGCGCGCCACGTTACGGTCGCTCAAGGAGATCACGCGGGTGTCCCAGTCGGGTTCCGTGATGACGACCCATCCCCCTGGCCGCACGACGCGCACCATCTCCTCGAGCCCCTTCTCGGGGCCGGGAAGATGCTGGAAGACCTGGGTCGCGAGGGCGCGGTCGAAGGTGCCCGCCTCGAACGGGAGCGCGTGGACGTCCGCCTGGCGGAAATCGATCGGCAGGTCCGTTCCCCGCAATCGCTCCGTCTCCTCGTGGATCATCGTCTCCGAGTAGTCGACCGCGGTGATGCGACCCGCGGGAAGGACCAGCGGGGCCATGGCGCGGTCGAAGTCGCCCGGCCCACACCCGACCTCGAGAACGCGCAGCCCCGGGCGCAGCCGCAGGTACTCGAAGAAGGCGGGCGGATCGGCGCGCGCGGCCACGAGCCACCGTCGGCGGGTCGCGTCGAGGAGCCGGATGAACGCCTGCGGGTCCTTCGTCCGATCGATCCGGGTCCAGTTCGATCGCGTCGGCTCGCCTCGGGCCATGGAGCGCTCAGAACCGGACGAGCTGCCAGCGACCGTTCCGGACCTCGGCGATCTCGCCCTGCTGACGGAGCATCTGGAAGAGCGTCTCCGCGCGGGAACGCTGGATCCCGATCTTGTCGACCTCCCGGAGGAGGTCGTCCAACAGGAACGTGCCGCCGCCCTCCCCCTGGAGCCTTCGCATCGTGTCCTGGATCGCATCGATCCGCTCGCGCTGGCTGTGGCTCACGCCCGTCGTCACGACGTCGATGTCGAGCTTCTCGTTCGGCGGGGTGATCCGGTCGAGGAACTTCTGGACGATCCGCGTCGCGCGGCGCGCGTCCTCGACGTCGACGACCGAGGAGAGCCGAGCGCGCGCGGAGGCCTCGCTCAATCGAACGAGGGCCTCGAGCTGCCGCGCGGTGATCGGAACCGGCGAGTTCGGTTCGACGCCCTTCGAGCGGACCCCGACGTAGAAGTCCTCGAGCACCTGGGAGGCCTCGTTCGAGAGCACGGGGCGTACGGTCCGCCGGGCGTAGGCGATGTACTTTCGCAGGAACTCCGGCGGGAACGGCGCTCCCGAGGAGGGAGCGACCTCGGAGAACCCGAACATCGCCTCGCGCGCCTCCCCCTCCTGGTGGGAGAGGAGGATGCGGCTCGCGAGGAGACGGTCGCGCTCGGGCTCCGGGCGGTCCTGGATCGAGTAGATCACGTCGAACCGCGAGAGAAGCGTCGGGGGAAGGTCGATCTGCTCCGCGATGAACTTCTCCCGGTTGAAACGGCCCCACTTGGGGTTCGCCGCGGCGAGGACGGGGCATCGCGCGTTGAGCGTCGCGGTGATCCCGGCCTTCGCGATCGAGACGGTCTGTTGTTCCAGCGCCTCGTGCATCGCCGAGCGGTCCTCCGGGCTCATCTTGTCCAGCTCGTCGATGACCGCGATCCCGCCGTCGGCGAGGACGAGCATCCCGGCCTCGAGGACCCAGCGCCCGCCGGCGAAATCGTCCTTGACGGCGGCTGCCGTGAGCCCGGCGGCGGTCGCTCCTTTCCCGGAGGTGTAGATGCCGCGGGGCGCGACGTCGGCGACGTACCGGAGGAGCTGGCTCTTCGCGGTCCCCGGGTCCCCGACGAGGAGGATGTGGATGTCCCCGCGGACCCGGATCCCGTCGGGGTGACGTTTCTCGACCCCGCCGAAGAGCTGGAGCGCGATCGCCTCCTTCTCGTCCTCCATCCCCTTGATCGTGGGGGCGAGCGAGAGGACCACCTGGTCGACGACGTTGGGATCGCCACGGAACTTGAGGATGAGCTGGACGTCCTCCTCGGGGATCTCGATCTCCCCGAACTCGAGCTGCTGGTACTCGATCGAGTTGCCGAGCATCATCAGATCGAACGTCGTGCTCCGGATCACCCCGGAGCGCGAGGCCGAGGCCCGCTGGAGGCTCTTCAGGACCCCGTTGACGATGATGCGGTTACCGGGAAGTACCCGTCCGGTGAGGTCCTCGGTCAGGAGGACCGCGAGGCCCTGCGGGTGGGCGCCGCCCTTGAGGCTCTCCGGGTTCTCCTGGATCTCGATCCGCTGCGAGTCGACGAACGTCGACCGTTCCGGCATCAGACGGAACCGGGTCCGGCCCGCGGGCTTCCCGCAGCTCGGACACTCGAGCGGCTCGCGGAGGACGGGGGAGCCGTCGTCCTGGATCTCGTGGATCTCGGAGCGGCACGCGAGGCAGGAGAAGACCGCGTCGCGGATCTGCGGGCGGACCTCGGTCGCCTTCCGCACGATCCCTTCGATCGCGAGAAATCGCTGGAGGTCGGACTCGCGGATCTCTCGGACGGTCCGGACGGAGACGCTCGGAAGGCCCGTCACACGGAGGCGGAGCCCCTCGCTCTCCGGTCCCGCCACCGGAATGAGCTCGCGCATCGCACGGGCCCCGGCCTGCAGGACCTCCTCGGGCTTTTCGAGCAAAAGGTCCGCGAGCGGGGTGTCCGCGCTCTCGATCTGCGAGAAAGGGACCTCGAGCGAGCGTTCCTCCGGGAACCGATCGGCGACCTCGAGGATGCGCGAACGCAGGTCCGCCTCCTCGATCACCTGCACCCACCGGCCCGTGAGCTCCGGGGGCGCGGGCAACGACCGGCTGACGGCGACCATCGTGAGTTCCTCCTAGGGGTCCAGTCGGTAACGGTCCCGGGGGAATAACCGTGCCTCTCGAACGTTGGGAAGGCCGGCCAAGTACCAGACGAGGCGGTCGATCCCGAACCCCCAGCCCCCGTGGGGAGGCATCCCGAACCGGAACGCTTCCAGGTACCCGCCGAAGTCCTCCGGGCGGAGTCCCGCGGCCGCGATGTTCGCGAGCAACCGGTCCAGCCGGTGCTCCCGGGGGCCGCCGCTCGCGAGCTCGAGGCCACGGAAGTCGAGGTCAAAATAGCCCGTGAGCGACGGGTCGTCGTCGCGGCGCTGGGCGTAGAAGGTGTGGGCCTTCACCGCGGTCGGGAAATCGGTGATGAAGTAGAACGTGGCGTTATGGTCCTTCTGGGCGATCTCCCCCACGCGCTTCTCGTCCTCGGTCCCGAGGTCCTGATTGGCGCCCGGGCGTCCGAGCCATCGCTCGATCTCGGCGAAGGTGAAGCGAGGGAACGGCAGCGTAGCCTCCGGGATCCCATCGGCGAGGGGATTCGCCTCGTCGCCGAGGCGGCCCTTGGCATGTCGGAGCGCGCCCGCGACGACCGTCTCGAGCTCGGTCTGGACGTCCGCCGCCCCGTCGATGTACGCGAGCTCGGCGTCGAGGCTCGTGAACTCCGTGATGTGGCGGATAGTATCCGACGGCTCGGCCCGGAACGCCGGACCGATCTCGAAGACCCGCTCGAAGCCGGCGCCCATCAGCATCTGCTTGTAGAGCTGCGGGCTCTGCGCGAGGTACGCCTTCTGATCGAAGTACTGGACGGGGAACAACGTCGCCCCGCCCTCCGCTCCCTGCCGGAGGAGCTTCGGGGTCTCGACCTCGAGGTACCCGCGCTCGGTGAACACGTGGCGGAAGCCCTCGAGCAGCGCGGCCCGGAGGTGGAAGACGTTCTGGACGGCGGGCTTGCGGAGATCGATGACCCGGTGGTTGAGACGGGTGTCGAGCTCGGCACCGACCTTGTCGACGACGCCGAGCGGAAGCGGCACTTCGGCGGTGCTGACGACCTCGACCGCGTCGGGCACGAGCTCGACGCCCCGTCGGGCCTTCGTCGATTTCTGGACGGTGCCGTGGACCGTGACGATCGATTCGCGCGGCAGCGTCCCCAAAAGCTCGAAGAGCCGGGCGTCGGTCACGCCTTTCTTGAGCGTGACCTGCGTCGAGCCGGACCGGTCCCGGACGAGGGCGAACGCGACGCCGCCCAGGGCGCGGTACTCCTCCAGGTGACCGGAGATCCGAACGACCTGACCGTCGAGTTCGGAGAGCTCACGCGCCAGCCGGCGGGGCGGGGACAGGGGCGGGCACCTCCTTGCGCGCGAGCGCGGCCTTGATGAGCTCGAGGTAGAGCGGGTGGGGCGCCTCGGGGCGGGTCAGGAACTCCGGGTGATACTGGACGCCGACGAAGAACGGGTGGTCCTGGATCTCGAGCGCCTCGACGCGCCCGTCGACCGAGCGGCCGCTGACGACGAGGCCGTGCTCGCGGAACCGCTCGATGTAGGCCGGGTTGATCTCGAACCGGTGGCGGTGCCGCTCCCAGATCTCGGTCCGGCCGTACGCCTCCGAGACCCGCGTGGACGGTTCGAGCAGGACGCGCTGCGCACCGAGCCGCATCGTGCCGCCCAGGTCGGCCGTCGCGCGCTGCTCCTCGAGAAGACAGACGACGGGATCGGGCGTGTGCGGGTCGACCTCGGTCGTGTTCGCCAGAGGGAGCGCGAGGACGTTGCGCGCGAACTCGATCGCCGCCATCTGGAAGCCATAGCACACCCCGAGGTACGGGATCCCCCGGGTCCGCGCGGTCTCGATCGCCAGGATCTTCCCCTCGATCCCGCGCGAGCCGAAGCCCCCCGGAACGAGGATGGCATCCGAGCGCGCGATGCGACCCATCGCCCCCGGGTTCCGCGGCAGGTCCTCGGAGTCGTACCACTGGAGGTGGATCGCGGCGCCGAGCCTCCCCTGGACGTGGTGGAACGCCTCGATGTGCGAGAGGTAGGCGTCGCGGAGCTCGGTGTACTTCCCGACCATCGCGACCTCGAGGTGCGCGGATTCGCGCCGGTAGGTGTCGAGGAACGCCTTCCAGGTCGTGAAGTCCGGCTCGCGCTCCGGGAGCCCGAGGAGCCGGGTGAGGTAGCTCCCGACACCCTGTGCCTCGAGGACGAGGGGTACATCGTAGATGAGGGACTGGTCGGGGACGGAGATGACCGCCTCGGGGGAGACGTCGCAGAACAGCGAGATCTTCGCCTTGATGTCGGGGGAGAGCGGCGCCGGACCGCGCGCGACGATCATCGTCGGCCGGATCCCGATCGCCCGGAGCTCGCGGACCGAGTGCTGGGTCGGCTTCGTCTTCGCTTCGCCGACCGGTCCGACGACCGGGACGAGCGTCGTGTGGACGAACGCCATGTGGCCCTCGCCCAGCTCGTAGGAGAGCTCGCGGAGCGCCTCGAGGAACGGCATCGACTCGATGTCACCGACCGTGCCTCCGACCTCGACGAGGACGACCTCGGCTCCGGAAGACTGGGCGACCTCGCGGATCGTCCGCTTGATCTCGCCGGTGACGTGGGGGATGATCTGGACGGTGTTGCCGAGGTAGTCGCCGCGCCGCTCCTTCTCGATGACCGCGCGGTAGATCTTCCCCGTGGTGAGGTTGTGCGTGCCGTTCAAGCTCTGGCCCAGGAACCGCTCGTAGTTGCCGAGGTCCAGGTCGGCCTCGGTCCCGTCGTCGAGCACGAACACCTCGCCGTGCTGGTACGGGTTCATCGTCCCGGCGTCGACGTTGAGATACGGGTCGATCTTGACGATCGTGACGGAGATGCCACGCGCCTTCAGAATGCGGCCGAGCGACGACGTCGTGATCCCCTTTCCGAGACCGGAGATAACGCCTCCACTGACCACGATTACTTTCACAAAACGACCCCGCGCGCGGTAGAGGAATGCCTGCTTAAAGACTGCTCTCGTTAGATGGTGAAACGGCGCTCACTCCGGGCGATGGAACACGCGCCAGGCGCGGTCGCAACGCCTACCGGCTCGTGGAGGCAAGCGGGCGCTTGCACTTGCGGCAGTTCGTGATCCACGGCTCGTTGACCGTTCCGCACGAGGCGCACGTCAGGTTCGCCCGCTGGCCCGCCACGGGCTGCGGCGCAGCGGCGATCCTCGGGTCCCCGGCGTATTGGGACGGGTCCTCGGCCTGCCGCGGCGGGGCCGCTCGGACCGGGGCCTCCATCATGGGCGTGACCGGCGGAGGAGCGGCGTAGATCCTCTCGGCGGGAGATTCCTCGGCCACCGACGGCGCGCTCGCGCGCTCCGCACGGACGCTCGGTCGGCGGAAGGAGAGCGCCATCACGACGACCCCGACGAGGAGCAGGACGATGCCGATCAGGATGAGGAGCGTGATCCCCATGATCGTCACCGTGGCCGGCACGGAGATCGGGGTTCCGTACTCGGTCAGGGCGTACGCGTGGCCCGCGGTGAGACTGACGGAGAGGGTTCCCGAGGCGCCCGAGGCATTGGCCAATTCCGCGCCTAGTCCCACGCAGTCCGAGGTGGTGCACTCGTAGAGGACGACGTGGGTGGTGCTGGTACCGCCGGTCCAGTGGACCGTGAAGGTGCCCGAGCCCGCCAGGGGCGGCGCGGGCGACACCGCGTTCGGCCATGCCACGATCGCGACAGAGCTCCCGATGAACATCGGGTAGGCGATGGAGACGAGTCCGATGAGGAGGATAATGACCCCCGTGATGAACAGGCCCTTGCGCATGAGGACGGGCCACGGCCAGCAGTAGTCAAAAGCATTGGCCCCCGACACGCCCCCCGGCCCTTACCGCGGGGAGAAGCGCACGGGGTCGAGATTCCGGAACGCCGCTCGTCCTACGGGACGGATGGTGAATCGGCGGGTGCGGGACTCGTCCGGTATGGGCGACGGCGTCCCGAGGCGTCGCGGAAGAACTCGCCGAACCCGCTCGCCTCCATGAGCTCCTTCCCCGGGAACACCGGCCCGTCGATGCACACGTGCCGTCGCCCGAGCGCACAGGCGTCGCAGAGACCGAGCCCGCACTTCATCCACCGCTCGACCGAGCAGTAGACGGGCACGCTGCGCGCGCCGGAGGAGACGATCACCTTGCGCATCATGATCTCGGGGCCGCACGTCCAGACGGCATCGAACTCCTGGTGACCCAACAGACCGTCCACCGCCTGGGTGACGTAGCCGGGCTGTCCCATGCTCCCGTCGTCGGTCGCCAAATGCAGGACCGCTCCCATCGCGCGGAACCGGTCCGCAAAGAGGAGCTCCGACTCCGTCGTCGCGCCGAGGGCCACCGCCACGTCGCTGCCGCCCCGGATCGCCGCCTCCGCGGCGGGGGCCAGGACGGCCGCTCCCGATCCTCCCGCGACGATAAGGATCCGGCGGGGCGACAGGTCGAACCGGTTCCCGTACGGCCCTCGGATCCCGAGGACGGTGCCCGCATCGATCGACTGGATGCGGCGACTCGCGTCGCCCATCACCTTGACGGTGATCCCCTTGGTCGGCCCCGTGTAGGACAGCGACATCGGCAGCTCGTCGACCCCGGGTACCCAGACCATGACGAACTGTCCGGGCGCGGCCGGAGCCGTGTCCTCGAACCGGAGCGTGACCGTGCTGGGGGTCTCGCCGACCCGCTCCCGGACCCGGACGATGCGTCGCACGGCCGGGCCTATCCGACGCCGTACATAGCCGTGCCACGCCGTTGTCGGGGGACTCACTCAAAGCGCCCCGCCGGGGAAAGGGTTCTCGATCCGCTCCCGCGCCAGCCTTCGCCGGCGCGTTCCTGCCTCCCTCGGGAACTCTACTTCCCCAGGCTGGCGTCGATGATCGGCGGCCAGAGGAGCAGGACCGCGATGATCATCAGGACCAGCGCGAAGAGCATCCAGAGCTGGGTCCGCATCTCGGTCCGGTTGCGGAGCGCGAAATGGAGCCCGACCCAGCTTCCGAACCAGCCCAGGAGCATGAACGTCTCCAGGCCGGAGTAGGGTCCGATCGCGGTCCCGTCCGGGACCCACAGCTTGCCGACGCTGAACACCCAGTCGAGGAAGCCGGCGCTGGCCTCCGTCCCGTAGTTCACGATCGACAGCGTCATCATCCCGAACGCCGCGGCCAGGATCGCCGCGACCCCGGCGCCCGGACGGATCGCGGGAAGTTCGACCGCTGGCGTGACCTGGGCCGACACCGCGGCCGTGCTCGTTGCTGCTTCCATCTTCCTTTCCTCCTCAGTGCACCGGGGACAGCTTCGTGATCTCCGCTCCCAGCGCGAAGACGACCATCAGGGCGACCCAGCCGATCAGGAACGCGAGCGCGACGCCCGCGCGCAGGTACTTGTTCGTCAGGATCCCCTTGTCATAGTACCAGAGCGCGAAGGCGGCACCCACCATGATCGGGAGGGTGAACAGCGCCAGGTGCTCCTTGAACTCGAAAAAGATGTTGTGGACGTCGGGGCTCGACACGAGCAGGACCGACTTCGCCCCGCCCTTGGCGCGGTACGCCGTGTAGACCCAGTTGCCGAAGACGATCGTGAAGAAGGACATCGCGGCGGAAAATCCCGAGAGCCACTTCAGATCGCGGAGATGGGAGGCGTCCCCCAGGTAGAGGCGCCAGGCGAGGTACAGCGAGATCGTCGCCGCGAGGACGAACATGGTGGCGGCGAGGCCGTGGATCGCCAATACCCAGCTCATCTGCGAGCCTCCGAAGAGGTCGCTGATCGGGGAGCTGATGAGCACCAGCACCGCGATCGCGGCCATCGATCCCACGACGACGATCAGCATCGTCAGCAGCGACGGGTCCAATTTCCGGATCCATCCGAATCCGGTACCTTCCGCATCGCGCTGACCTTCCGCCAGGCCGCTCCCATTTCCGTACTCCGTTGCGGTCATTTGGCTCCAGACGCCCGAGGCGTCTCGATGGCTCGAGCGCCGGACCTAGTCCTTGAACGCGAGGTCAAGGCGGGTTGACCCAAGGGCGAAAGAACGTCCCATCACGATGACGGCCGATCCAGATGTGCGCGGCACTCGCGCCGGGTTCGCGGGTGCTCCACGGCCGGATCGCCCCGTGCCGCCGCCCTAGGCGGGGGTTCGATGGGCCGCTCCGACGAGCTCCTCCCATCGGTCGGAACCGAGAGCGTCGAGGCGATGGGTCGTCTCGCGAACGAGAGAGCCGAAGACGCCGATCCCCTCGAACGCTACCGCCGTTCCGATCTCGACGGCCCGCGCGCCGGCCATCAGGTACTCGATCGCGTCATCGGCGGTCATGATCCCACCGACGCCGACGATGGGGATCTTGAGCGCCCGGTAGAGCTGCCAGACGCACGCAATGCCGACCGGGCGGATCGCCGGTCCGCTCAAGCCTCCCAGGCCGTGGGAGAGCGTCGGCCGACGGAGCTCCAGGTTGAGGGAGAGACCGCGAACCGTGTTGATCGCGCTGACCGCCGCGGCCCCGCCGCGCTCGGCGGCGAGCCCGAGGGCGGCGATGTCGTGCGTGTTGGGAGTGAGCTTCGCGATGACCGGGACCTTGACCCTCCCGACGACCGCGCGGGTGATCGCTTCGACCATCGCCGGTTCGCTCCCGATCTCCGAGCCGAGCCCCTCGGCGTGCGGGCAGCTCAGGTTGAGCTCGATCGCCACTACGCCCGTGCCCGCCATCCGCTCTGCAAGCCCCGCAAATTCCTCCGCGTCGTGTCCAAACACCGATCCGATCACGAGGGCTCCGGCCCCACGGGCCGTCGCGATCTCCTGCGGGTACTCCTCGATTCCCGGGTTCGGGAGGCCCATCGCATTGAGGAACCCCCACCTTTCCCAGGACTCGATCGTGGGGTTGGGATAGCCCGGACGCGGCTCGCGCCCGATCGATTTCGTGATGACGCCGCCGGCCCCCGCTTCCCAGGCGCCGCGCAACGAATCGCCACTCTCCCCCCACACTCCCGAGGCCAACAGGAACGGGTTGCGGAGCGCGATTCCGGCGAGGTCGACGCGAAGGTCCGCCACCGGCGTGTCGGACGGGGCGTCGGCTTATATGGCTTGGGCCGATGAAATCGCGCGATGCGGCTCGAGAAGCTCACCGACGCCGCGCGCTCGACGCTCGAGCGCGCGTTCGCGCGCGCTGCGGAGCTTCGGCACGCATCGGTCGAGCCGGAGCACTTGCTCGCGGCGCTCGTCGCCGACCCCGACGGATCGACATCGGAAGTCCTGAAGAGCACGGGCGTCGATCTGGGGAAGCTGTCAACGCGCCTCGAGGAACTCCTCGCCGCGCTCCCGACGGCCGATCACGTCGCCCCGACCGACCAGTACGTCTCCCGGCCCCTCACCGCGGTCATCGACGCGGCGGAGGACGAGGCCCGCAAGCGCGCCGATCGCTACACGAGCGCGGAGCTGCTCCTCATCGGTCTCCTGACCGCCAAGTCCCGCGCGAAGGAGTTGCTCGAGGACTTTGACGTGCGGCGCGCCGCGGTCATCGCGCAGCTCGAGTCGCTGCGGGGCCCGGGCCGGAAGGTCGAGAGCCGCACCGAGGAGCAGGAGTATCGCGCGCTCGAGAAGTACGGACGCGATCTGACCGAGCTCGCGCGCCAGCGCAAGCTCGATCCCGTCATCGGTCGCGACGACGAGATCCGGCGGGTCGTCCAGATCCTCTCGCGCCGGACGAAGAACAACCCCGTCCTCGTCGGCGATCCCGGGGTCGGGAAGACGGCGATCGCGGAGGGGCTCGCGATCCGGGTGGCCACCCGGGACGTGCCGGAGTCGCTCCGCGACAAGCGCGTCGTCGCACTCGACCTCGGAGCGCTCCTCGCCGGCGCGAAATTCCGCGGCGAGTTCGAGGAGCGGATCAAGGCGGTCCTCGGCGAGATCGAGCGTTCCGAGGGCAAGATCGTCCTCTTCATCGACGAGCTCCACACGCTCGTCCACGCGGGATCGACGGAGGGCGGGGCGATGGACGCCTCGAACCTGCTCAAGCCCGCGCTCGCCCGCGGTTCGCTCCACTGCATCGGCGCGACGACGATCCAGGAGTATCGGAAGTACATCGAGAAGGACGCCGCCCTCGAGCGACGCTTCCAGATGGTCTACGTCTCGGAGCCGACGGTCGAGGACACGATCTCGATCCTCCGCGGCCTTCGGGAGCGCTACGAGCTCCACCACGGGGTCCACATCCACGACGCCGCCCTCGTCGCGGCGGCGACGCTGAGCGCCCGCTACATCCCGGACCGCCACCTCCCGGACAAGGCGATCGACGCGATGGACGAGGCGGCGTCGATGGTGCGCCTCACGCTCGACTCCCGGCCCCAGGAGCTGGACCAGCTCACTCGACGTATCCGGCAGCTCGAGATCGAGCGAACGGCGCTCGCGCGCGAGAAGGACCCCGCCTCCGTCGATCGCTTCCAGAAGCTCGAGAAGGAGTTGGCGAATCTCAAGGAGAAGGAAGGGGGCCTGCTCGCGCGTTGGAAACGGGAGAAGGATGCCGTCGAGCAGATCCGCGACCTCCGACGCCGGCTCGAGAGCGCCAAGGCCGAGGAGGAGGAGGCCGCGCGTTCGGGGAACCTCGAGGCTGCGGCCCGCCTCCGCTACGGCACCCTGCCCGATCTCCAGAAACAGATCGAGGCGAAGAACGCCGAGCTCACCAAGAACAGCGAGTCCGCGCTCCTTCGCGAGGAGGTCGGCGCCGAGGACGTCGCGCACGTGATCTCCAAGTGGAGCGGGGTCCCGATCTCCCGCCTGCTCGAGGGCGAGACGCAGCGCTTGCTCACGATGGAGCAGGAGCTCCGAGGACGCGTCATCGGTCAGAACGAAGCGATCGATGCGGTCTCGAAGGCGGTCCGACGCTCGCGCTCGGGCCTCGCCGATCCGAACCGGCCGATGGGGGCGTTCCTCTTCATCGGTCCTACCGGCGTCGGCAAGACCGAGCTCGCGAAGGCCCTCGCCGCGTTCCTGTTCCACTCCGAGAAGGCGCTCGTCCGCCTCGACATGAGCGAGTACATGGAGAAGCACACCGTGGCGCGGCTCATCGGTGCCCCGCCCGGGTACGTCGGCTACGAGGAAGGCGGCCAGCTCACCGAGGCGGTCCGGACCCACCCGTACACCGTGATCCTCTTCGACGAGATCGAGAAGGCGCACCCCGACGTCGTCAACGTCCTCCTCCAGCTCATGGACGAGGGACGTCTCACTGATGGACAGGGCCGGACCGTCGACTTTCGGAGCACGCTCGTGATCATGACGAGCAACCTCGGCACCGATCTCCTCGAGAAGGCCAAGGACGACGGGGAACGCCGCAAGATCATCGACGGCGCGCTCCACTCGTACTTCCGCCCGGAGTTCCTCAACCGGCTCGACGAGGTCGTCATCTTCCACAGCCTGACCGAGAAGGAGATCGGCGCGATCGCCGAGCTACAGATCGCCCTGGTCCAGACGCGACTCAAGGACCGGCGCATCCAGCTCGTGATGACCCCGAAGGCGCGCTCGCTCCTCGCCGAGCGGGGCTTTGACCCGGAGTTCGGTGCCCGCCCGCTGAAGCGGACGGTCCAGCGCCTCGTCGTCGACCCGCTGACGGTGAAGCTCCTCGCGGGCGAGATCCACGACGGTTCCGAGGTTCGCATCGATGCGAAGGCGGGATCGATCGAGCTCCTCGTCACTCCGGAGGGTCGCCCACCGCTCTCCCCCGGATCGTCGCCATGACCTCGGGCGTCACCGTCGCGGTCGTCGGCGCGCGCGACCTTGCCAAAGAGCTCGGGAAGAAGGGCACCGCCTCGGATGTCACGCTGTTCAACAAGTCGGCCGACGGCCACGCACTGACGGTCGTCGAGCCGACGCAGTTCCCCGAGAAGTTCGCCTCCCTCCTCTTCTCGCTCGCGATGGCCGACCGCGCGGTCTTCGCCATTCCCGCCCTCACGCGCGAGATCGCCGAGACCGCCGCGACGATCGAGATGTTCGAGGTCCCGGTGGAGGTGCGCCTCGGCGCGGCCGTCGGCGAGGACGAGCTCCGACGCGCGTTCCGCGGCTCGCCGCTCGAGCGCGCGGAGCTCAAGCCGCTCGACCCGGTCAAGCTCCGCGAGGAGATCGATCACTGGAGGGCTCCGGAGCGGACCGGCCCGGTGCAGGTCCGGATCGATCACGCGTTCCCGGTGAAGGGGGTGGGCGCCGTCGCCCTCGGCGTCGTCCGCCGCGGGACCCTCAACGCCCACGAGAAGCTCCGTCTCTACCCGCTCGAGAAGATCGTCGAGCTCCGCTCGATCCAGGTCCACGACATCGACGTGCGGGAAGCCCAGAACGGCGAGCGCGTCGGAACCGCCCTTAAGGGCGTGGAGGCCGACGAGATCTCGCGCGGGCAGATCCTCGCCCCGGAGGGATCCCTCACGGTCGCGACGAGCGTCCGGGGGAGCGACTGGCGCCGCAGCCGATACTACCGCGGCGATGCGACGGTCGGCGCCCAGGTGCAGCTCCTCGTCGGGATGCAGCTCGTGCCAGCGCGGATCGAGGAGGTCGGGGAGGCGACGATCCTGCTCACCCCCGATCGTCCGGTCGCGTTCGGGGAGGGCGATCCCGCCGTCGTCGCCGACCTGTCGCCGCCGGGGGGCCCCCGCATCGTCGGCCGCGCGACGCTGCATTCCACCTGAGCGGAAGCCTCAAGCGGGCGATACCGCCCTCTACTACCCGTGCCGATGCCGTCCCCGCCCCAGGAACGACCGCTCCCGCCCCTGACGCCGAGCGCGGAGTCGCGCCGGTGCACCACCTGCTCCTCGCCTCTCGCCAGCATGGGCGTCAATGCGCTGCCGACGCTCGAGTACAACGGCCATCCGCCAGGCGCCTTCCTGCTCGAGACGTTCGCCTGCGCCCACTGCGGCAAGGTCGAGTTCTTCGCGCCTCGGTGAGGGCGGCCGGGTGGGCGAGCCCACCTAGGCGAACATCGTGACGGACTCCTTGCGGAGTTCCTCTTCGCCGACGACCTTCTCGACCGCGCGGTCGAAGTCCTGCGCCGTCACGTGGTCGCGCTCCTCGCGGATCGCCCACATGCCGGCCTCGGTGCAGATCGCCTTGATGTCGGCGCCGGTGGCGCCTTCACAGCGCGCGGCGAGGGCTTCGAAGTCGATCGTCTCCTTGATCGCCATCCCGCGCGTGTGGATCTTGAAGATCTCCGTCCGGCCCAGGTAGCTCGGGACCGGGACCTCGATGATCCGGTCGAACCGGCCCGGGCGCAGGAGCGCCTCGTCGAGGATGTCCGGGCGGTTCGTCGCCGCGACGATCTTGACGTTCGCGAGGGGCTCGAACCCGTCCATCTCGGCCAGGAGCTGCATCAGGGTGCGCTGGACCTCGCGGTCCCCGCTCGTGGCGACCTCGAGGCGTTTGGCCCCGATCGAGTCGACCTCGTCGATGAAGATGATCGTCGGTGCCTTCTCGCGCGCGAGCTGGAACAGCTCGCGGACGAGCCGCGCGCCCTCGCCGATGTACTTCTGCACGAGCTCGCTGCCGACGAGTCGGATGAAGGTGGCATGGGTGTGGTGCGCCACTGCCTTCGCAATCATCGTCTTGCCGGTCCCGGGCGATCCGATCAACAGGACCCCCTTCGGCGGGTCGACCCCGACCTTGCGATAGAGCTCGGCGCGCAGGAGCGGGTACTCGACGGCCTCGCGGATCTCGCGGATCTGGTCGCCCAGCCCGCCGATCTCCTGGTAGGTGACGTTCGGCTTGTCGACGATCTCGCTCGCTGCGACGAGCGGGTCGAGCGAAGCGGGGAGGACCCCCATGACGGCGAGGGTCTGCTTGTTGAGGGCGACGCGCGAGCCGACCGTGATCTTGTCGTGCTCGACGGTCTCGGCGGAGTTGACGACGAAGTCGGGACCAGTGGAGGACTTGACGACGACGCGGCCGTCGGTGAGGACGTCGCGAACCGAGCCGACGATGAGGGGGGGATACCGAAGTCGGTCGAGCTCCGTCTTGAGGCGCTTGACCTCACGCTGGAGCCGCAGGATCTCGGCTTCCATGTAATGGCGCTCGCTCTCGACCCGCTTGATCGCCTCGGCGAGCTGGTTGTTCCGGAGCTCGAGGAAGTTGACGCGGTCAAAGTTCTCGCGCGCCGCGGGTGGAGCTTCGGGTTCACTCATGTTGTCCCTGCGACGGAGCCCGCCGGTGCTTTCGCCGGCGAGTTCTCTATCGACCCAAGCGTCCCACCTTATAAGAAATCGCGGGTGGAGAAACCACTGATGCCCGCGCGTGCGACCCCGGCACGCGCCCGGATCGCCACCGCCTACGCCCCGGGGCACGTGACGGGCGTGTTCGCTCCCGATCTTACCGCGCGCGACCCGCGGGGGCGCGGCTCCGTCGGCGCGGGGATCGTCCTCGAGCTCGGCGTCCGAGCGATGGCACGATGGCGTCCTGGGCGTCGCGGGACGACCGTCCGGGTCGTCTCCGAGACTCGGCGGACGCTTCCCATCTCCGAGGACGTTGCCCAACGTCTGGTGGCTGCTCGACCCGGGGAGCTGGATGTGGCGATCCGGCACGATCTGCCCATCGGACAAGGATTCGGGATGAGCGCGGCCGGCGCTCTCGCGACGGGGCTCGCCGTGGCCGCCGTCCTCAAGCTATCCCGACAACGCGCGATCGAGACCGCACATCTGGCCGACCTGTTCGGCGGGGGCGGACTCGGCGGCGTCGCCGCGATCCTGGGCGGAGGCCTCGAGATCCGGGACCGACCCGGAGTTCCTCCGCGAGGACGCGTCCGGCACCGACCGTTCGATGCATCGATCTTCCTCGTCGTCGTTGGGACGGCGCTCCCGTCGCCCCGGCTCCTCCGCGATGATCGCTTCCTCGATCGGGTGCGTGCGCAGGCATCCCGGGCGCTCCCTCGCTTGCGCTCGAGTCCCGACGCCCGCACCTTCCTCGCCGAAGCCGAGCGGTTCACGGACGGCCTCGATCTGGCCCCGCTCGAACTCCGCCGCCTGATGTCGCGGATTCGGGCCACGGGCGCGCGCGCCGCTCAATCGATGTTCGGCGAGAGCCTCTTCATCGTCCCCCGCACGCCCGGTCAGCGTAGCTCGGTGCTTCGGGTGCTCGAGCGGGCGAACCGGCGCGCGATCGAGATCCGGTCCGCGGCCCTCGGGGCCCATCTCGGCGCGTCGCCGAGCCGCGCCGCCCGCGGATCGGTCGTCCGAGGGCGCGCGGTGGAAAGCCTTTTAGACGAGGTCCGGGTCGCCCCCGACCCATGACGCGCAAGCCGGCCCGGATGTACCGGCCGATCGAGGGCCAGGTGTACACGCGCCAGGAGTACATGGGCGGCATTCCGACGTGCCGGGTCACCCAGTTCGACACGGGGAACCTGACCACGAGCTTCCCCCTCAAACTCTCCCTCGGCTGCGAAGAGGCGGCCCAGGTGCGTGACATCGCTTTGGAGGCGGCGCGCGTCTCCGCTGTCCGGGTGCTGGAGAAGAACGCTCCGAACGCCTACCACCTCAAGGTCCGGCGCTACCCGCACCAGATCCTGCGCGAGCACAAGATGGCCATGGGCGCGGGGGCCGACCGTATCTCCTCGGGGATGCGGCGCGCCTTTGGCAAGCCCGTCGGCCACGCCGTCCGCGCCCAGCTAGGAGCGGAACTGATCACCGTCTACACGACCGTCGCGAACCTCGAACACGCCAAGGAGGCGCTCCGGAAGGCATCCCACAAGCTCCCGATCCCGACGCGGTTGAACATCGTCTCGAGCTGACTTCGCCTACTTCGGGGCCTTCGGCTCGGCCCGCACGATGAGCACCGGGCATTGGGCGTGGTGGACGATCGCGTCGGAGACGCTTCCGAGGAGGAGGCGTTTGGCCGTCGAGAGACCGCGCGAACCGATCACGAGGAGGTCGGCCGGCGCCTGTTCCAGGTGGCCGATGATCTCGTCGACGATGACGCCTTCGAGACAGACCCCGGTCACGTTGGTGAGCCCGCCGGCCTGGGCGCGCGCGACGCCCTCGTCGACGAGGGCCCGGTAGTGCTTGATCTCCGTATCCGGGATCTCGGTCGGGACCCAGGCCTCGGTCGAGCTGACGAACAACGGTACCAGCGGGGCCACACCGAGCACGGTGAGCGCGCTCGAGTACCGTCGCGCCAGGTCGATCGCGATGTCGAGGGCGCGGTCGGCGTGCGGGGAGCCGTCGACGGCGACGGTGATCCGGCCGAAGGTGTTCGCCGTCATCGTCCGGAGGCAGGGGCGAGAGCCTACATGGTACTTTCGTCAAGCGCGCCCGGCGGCCCCGCACCCTCCGGGAGAAAGTATAATGCCCGGGCCTAGGCTTCGTGAACTCGAGAGGCGTCTTCCGTGGCTCCCGTCTGTTCGAATTGCAATGGCACCGACTTCGTGTGGGCGAACGAACTGAAGACGGGAATGACCGGGGGCGGCAGCCTCTCGATCCGTGCCCGCGGCGACCTTCCCCTCGGCACGCGCATCTGCCGAACGTGCGGGCACGCCGACCTGTTCCTCCGCGACATCTCGATCCTGCACCAGCCCCACCTCTGGCGCCCCGGAGAGTTCATCCCGATCATCGCCAAGACCGCGACGAAGCCGGCCCCGCACCATGCCGCGCCCCCCTCGGCTCCCCCGATGGCCCCCACCACCCCGATGCCGGCCTCCGCCCCACCGCCGGCCCCCCCGGCCGCCCCGCCGCCTCCCCCCCCGCCCCCACCTGAACCGAGCCCGCCCCAGGTGGTGGAACCTCCGATGGAGGACCGCGCGATAAGTTCCGATACGGTCCCCGACGAGCCCCCGGCCGAGAAGGCGAAGCCCGCTCGCAAGCGGGCGAGCCGATCGAAGACCTAGGCGCAGTCCCGCACCTCCCCGCCTCCGCCGCGAAGGGGTCCCAGGCCCTTCGGCCCCAGAGGAGAGTTCGTGGCTTCTCGATAACGGCGGCGGCCCGTCCTCCCTCCGTCAGCCCGCGATCGACCGGCGCAACGAGCGTCGATCGGTTGTCGAAGAGAACGAACGCCGGGGCCGGAGGGCCGTTCCTCGGTCGACATCGCCCCGGTGCCGATCGCGAACGGCGGCTCCGGTGACCGGTTCTCGAGGAAGAGGGGGCGTCGTCCGCCCCGCCTTGGCAGGCGAGCCTCAACTCGTCGGCGGGGGAGGTGGAGGGGGTGGGGGAGGCGGAGGCGGGAGTCCTGACGGCGGGAGGTCAGGGCTCGGTAATCCCGGAGCTGGTCCTGGCGGAGCGGGGGGGGCCATCCGGTCGGGTGCGTGCGCCGTTCCAGGACCGGCACGAGTTCGGCGTCGGCGGAGCGCGATCGCCACGCCCACCGCCGCTAGGACGATGACCACAGCGAGGGCGGCGAGGAGGAGGTACGGCGTCGTCGCAAGCCCACCCAATGGACCGGGGTTCTGCGACGAGGGCGCCCCGAACGCCACGGCGACGCTCTGGCTCGCACCGCTCACGGTCACCGTGCCGGAGGCCGGGTCCGCCGCATATCCGGCGGGCGAGACGACGGTGTACGGGTACGTCCCGTTCGCGGTGGTGAATACGACGAAACCGTTGGCCGAGCTCGTGGTGGTCCCGTTGAAGGTGACCGACCAGGAAGTCCCCGCGGGAAGGCCGGACTCGGCAAAGGTGACGGCGTACGTCCCGGCGGCCAGGGCGAGGAACACGATCGATTCCGTCACGTCGGATCCGCTGACCACGGCGCTGCCGGAGGAGGGCGTCGTGACGAATCCAGCGATCGATCCGATCGTGAACGGATAGGACCCGTTCGTTTCTGCGAAGGTGATGGTGCCCGAGGTCGACGATCTCGGAACGCCGCCGAGCGTCACCGTCCAGCTCGTCCCCCCGGGCAGACCGACCTCGGAGAACCCGACCGTGAACTGCCCGGGTGCGATCACGAGCGTGAAGCTCACGGGCACCGTCGTGTCGGCCCCGTTGACCGTCGCCGACCCGGTGGCGGGGTTCGCGCTGTACCCGGCCACGGGCGCGACGAGGTAGGCGTACGTGCCGTCCGCCTCGGTGAACCCGATCGTGGAGGTGGCCGAGCTGTGCGAGGTTCCGTTCAGCGTGACGGACCAGGCGGTCCCGACGGGGAGTCCCGCCTCCGTGAACGTCACCGAATACGTCGGAGGGGTCACGGAGAGTGTCGCGGTGAGGTTGAGACTGAACGACGCGGAGTCGTTCACGAAAACACGAAGCTGGTAGGAGCCGAGCGACGTCGGGGAGCACGCGAGCGAGGCCACGTCGAGCGTCGCGCAACCGGGAGGAAGCCCGACGTACCGGTACGAGAGCGGACCCAACCCCCCGTCCGCAGAGACGGTCAGGATCGTCGGATGGCCGACGACCACGGGAGACGGTGCCACGGTGAAGGCGGAGATCGACAACGGGTCGTTCTGCAGGATGGAGAGAGTTCCCTGGAAGTTGTTCGCCACATAGAGCCCGGTCGTCCCGGGGTCGTAGGTCACTCCGTTCGGCTGGTCCCCGACGGTCACGGTCGCCACGACCGTGTTCGTCGCGTCCGAAAGGACGCTTACGTTGGCGGAGTTCGAGTTGGTAACGAATATCTCGCCCGTCGCTGCGTCGTAGCTCACACCCTGCGGGTACGCGCCGACCCCGACGGAGGCGACGATCGCATCGGTCGCGTCGGAGAGGACGCTCACATTGGAGGATACGTAATTCGCGACGAAGATCTCGCCCCGAGCTGCGTCGTAGGCCATCGCCGTGGGCCGGGTTCCGACCGGGATTGTCGCCACGACGGAGTTCGTCGCGTCCGAGATCACGCTCACGTTGTCGTCGCCGGAGTTGGCGACGAAGACTTCGCCCTTCCCAGCGTCGTAGGCGAGACCGAACGGAGCGTTCCCCACCGGGATGGTCGCGACGACGGTGTTCGTCGCGTCCGAGATCACGTTCACGGTGTACGAATACGTGTTCGTGACGAAGATCTCCCCCATCGCCGGGTCGTACGCGACGCCGGTCGGCGTGACGCCGACGGGGATCGTCGCCACGACCGTGTTCGTGACGTCGGAGAGGACGCTCACGGTCCACGAGTTCTGGTTCGCGACGAAGACCTCGCCCCGTGCGGAGTCGTACGCCAGGCCGTACGGGGAGCTTCCCACGGCGATCGTGGCGACGACCCGGTTCGTCACGTCGGAGACGACGAGGACCTGATCGGAGCCCTGGACCGAGACGAAGAGCTCGCCGCGGCCGGAGTCGTACGCGACGAGCTGGGGCAGCGCTCCCACCGAGATGCTGGCGACGAGGATCGGCGGCGCGTCCGAGATGACCGTGACGTTGTTCGTGTTGTAGTTCGTGACGTAGAGCTCGCCGCGGTCCGGGTCGCACGCGATCCCGTACGGCCCGCTCTCGACCGGCAGGGACGTCAACGTCGCGTAGCCGACGTCGGAGAAGACGGAGACGTTGTTGTCGAAGTAATTGGTGACGAAGATCTCGCCCTTCTGCGCGTCGAACGCCACCCCGGAAGGCAGGACCCCGACCCCGAAGCTCTTGACGACGGAATGGCTCGAATCGGAGATCACGCTCACGTTCCTCGAGATAGAGTTCGCGACGAGGATCTTCGACGTCCCGGTGTCGAACGCCACGCCGGAGGGATGCGTGCCGACCGCGATGGTCGCCGCGAGCGAGTTCGAGGCGTCGTAGATCACGCTCACGTTGTTGGACATCAGGTTCGCGACGTATACCTCCCCCGTAGTGCCGTCGAACGCCACGCCGAAGGGGAAGGAGCCGACGGGAACGGTCGCGACGACCGTGTTCGTCGCGTCCGAGATCACGCTCACCGAATCGGAGCCGCCGTTCGTGACGAAGACCTCGTCGCGGTTCGCGTCGTACGCGACGCCGATCGGATTGTTCCCGACGGCGATCGTCGCCACCACGGCGTTCGTCGCATCGGAGATCACGCTCACGTTGTTCGAAAAGTCTCCCGTGACGAAGATCTCCCCTTTCCCGCTGTCGTAGGCGACACCGATGGGACCGTTCCCCACGGCGATCGTGGCGACGACGGAGTGGGTCGCGTCCGCGATCACGGTGACGGCGTTCGTGCCCTGGTTGGCGACGAAGGTCTCGCCCTTCCCGCTGTCGTACGCGGCCCCGTAGGGATTGATCCCGACGCCGACGGTGGCCACGGGAGCGAACGTCGCGTCCGAGATGACGCTGAGACTGTTCGAGAAGGCGTTCGCAACGAAGACCTCCGACGTCCCAGTGTCGTAGACGGCGCTGTACGGGAGGCTCCCGGCGGGGGTGGTCGTGAGGATCGTGTTGGTCGCGTCCGAGATCACCGTGACCGAGCCTGCGTTGAGATCGGTGACGAAGATCTCGGCCTTCCCGCCGTCGTACGCCATGCCCCACGGAAGCGCCGGAGTGGGGATCGTCGCGACGATCGCGTTCGTCGTGTCCGAGATGACCTCGATCTCATCCGCCGCGTAGTAGTACGGAACGGCGACGAAGATCTCCCCCTTCCCGCCGTCGTAGGTCAGCCCCCTGGGCGGGCCGGCGAGCGCTACCGTCGCGACCACGGTGTTCGTCGCGTCCGAGATGACGCTCACGTTGTTCGAATAGACCCCGGTGTTCGTGACGAATACCTCACCCTTGCCCGAGTCGTAGGCCACGCCCATCGGATCGGCCCCGACCGCGATCGTTGCCACGACCAGATCGGTCGTGTCGGAGATCACGCTCACGGTGCCCTGGAAGATGCTGTTGGCGACGAAGATCGTCCCCTTGCCGCTGTCGTAGGCGACGCCCCAAGGATTGCTTCCCACCGGGACCGTCGCGACGACCGCGTTCGTCGCGTCGGAGATCACGCTCACGGTATCGTCGCCTGAGTTGGCGACGAAGATCTCCCCCGTGCCCGAATCGTAAGCCACCCCGTTCGGCCGGAGCCCGACGGGGATCGACGCCACGACCTGGCGCGTCACATCGGAGACCACGCTCACGGAGTGCCCCTCATAGTCCGCGACGAAGATCTCGCCCTTCGCGGCGTCGTATGCCAGCCCGATCGGCTCCACCCCGTTCGCGGCGAGGAAGTTCCCTGGGACCAGCGTGTTGTTGGAGAGCACGAGTGTCTGGGTCACCAACGGTCCCAGCGAGGCCGAGCTCCTCGGGGCGGCGGATACGATGCCGGAAGGAGCGGGCGATACCGCGCTGGATCCTCCCACCGAGACCGAGGGCTGGATCGATGCGGCCCCGGAAATCTCGGACGCAGGGCCGAGGAAGAAGGCCGTGTCGCCGGGGGTTCGGTTCGCGCCGACGGTACCGATCCCGATCAGGACCATAGCGACAACGATCGCGAGGGAGATCAGGGTCCTGCCGACGACGTGCGTCTCGTGTGTTACCGATCCGTGCATCGTTGATTCCCCGCGGGAGCCCCCGCGACGGGGGTCCTGACGGGGGGTTGGTTTATCAAAGTGCGTCGGGCGAATTCCCTCGATGGTTGGCCACGACAAGTCCCGCGAGTTCGACAAATCGAGCAGGCTGGATGGTGGCTGCCAGAGGTCGAGGCGGACGTGCTCGACGAATTGCAAAGGCCCGCTTGCTCCCCTCGGACGCCGTTGGACGATGGCCGGTCGGTCGCTCTCCCGATGGGTACACCCCGCTCACGCTCGATCGACGGCAGGGGAGAGCCGTAGCCCCGCGTGCCGGAAGAGCGCGATCGCGGGGACGGCCGGCACGATCAGGATCAGCCATACCAGGAGAGGATTCGAAGTGAAGGAGAGCACCACCCCTCCAAAGAAGACCGAGGCCAGGAAACCGGCCGCACCCACCATCGCGAACGCGCCATTGTACGAACCGACCTCCTCGTGCGGCGCGAGATTCGAGGGGAGGGTCGCCTGCGGGATCGTGATGAGGTTCTCCCCGATGGTTAGCACGACCACCGCGACGAAGAAGGCGGCGACCGGGAAGAACAGGTAGAGCCCGGCGACGCCGAGGCCCAGGAAGGCGACCGCATAGAGGAGGAGCCCGAAGATGGCGATCGTCGTGTGGCGTCGGCCGATCACGCGTTCGGTCGTCGCCTGCTGGCCGAAGACGACGACGAGCCCGTTCAGGGCGAGGCCGATCCCGAGGATCGAGTAGGTGATCCCGAGGACGTCGTGAATGTAGAGCGGAAACGTGATCGCCCACTGGCCGACGACGACCCCTGCGAGTCCGACCGCGAGCAGGAGCTCGAGCGCGACCGAATCCTTCGCCAGGATCCGGAGACTCTCCGATGGCGTCCGTTGGCGAGGAGCGGATGGCCGGGCCCCCTCGGGGGGCGGAGCAGAGCCGCGCTCTGCCAGTTTGACGTCCCCGGGCGACGGATCGAGGGTCCCTAGGAGCAGCAGCGTACCGCTCCCGATCACGGCGGACGCCACCCCGACGGACCACGCGAATCCAACGAACGAGATCAGTAACCCGCCGAGGACGACGCCGGCGGAGTAACCGGCGTTGAACCCGATCCGGTAGAAGGTGAATCCCCGAGTTCGCTCCGCTCCCTCCGCAAAGTCGGCGATGTAGGCGGAGGACGCCGGACCGGTCACCGTCCCGACGATCCCTCCGATCGTCGCCGCCAGGATCGCCCCCAGGAGCGACGGGATGGAGAACGTGTATGCGAGCGCCGCGGTCGAGATCGTCTCGCCGATGAGACCGGCGAGGATGAGGCGCCGCCGCCCCCATCGGTCCGTCAGCAGTCCCCCGACGAAGTTGAACGGGAGCTGGACGACACCGACCCCGACGAAGACGATCCCGATCGCCACATAGCTGAGGTGGAGAACGTTCGCGAGGAAGAGCGCAAGGAACGGGAAGTAGATCGCGTTCCCGAGAAGTCGAATGCCGACCCCGATGCCGAGGAGCCGCAGGTTCCGGTTCACCCGCGAACGACCCTGCGGGGAATAAGGAGGTTAACGCACCGGAGGTGCCCTGGTTCGGCGCCCTACGGAGGACCGGCGGAGGTGTCGACCCCGAGTCCGATCGCCGAAATCGGGTCGCCGGAGATCATCCGAGCGGGAGGTACATGATCGTCAGAACGTTCGCTTCTCGGTCGGCGACGTGGTCGTCCGGGTTGCAGGCGAAGACGATCCCGGGGGGGCCGTCGGCACGACCGGGCCGCGCCTCCCCCAACTTCCGATGGAACGTCGCCCACGCTTCGTTGAGGCCGGAGAACGGGCCCTTCGCCACCCACCACGCGACCCGGCCGCCGATCCGCGTCCAATCGGGGAGCGTCCCGACCTGGATCTTCCCGTTCGCGATCGCGTCGTACTCCTGGTGGGCCCCATCGCAGAGCGCCATGGCCCGGGCGGGATCGGCGAGGCGTCTATAGACCTGTCGCGGGGCGAGCGGCTCAGATCCTCCGCTATCGATCTAATTCTGGGCCATTCACCTCCGCGTGCGCTTCGATAACGTCGGCCTCCGCGTCACCCAGTTGCGACGCTCGATCCGGTTCTACACGAAGGCCCTCGGGATGCGCGAGCTCCGGCGCGGCGACACCCGAAGCTGGGGGGGAGGCATTTGGGTCCTCCTCGAGGACCCCAGATCGCGCCGCAAGGTCGAATTGAACTGGTATCCGAAGGGCTCGATGTTCGGCGGACCGTATCGCGCGGGGGACGGAGTGGACCACCTGGATTTCACGCTCGGGGTCGCGACCCAGCGCGAGCTCGAACGCGTCTATCGCCAGCTCCTCCGGCAGGGAGCGAAGCCGACCGGTTACGAGCCTGCCAACACCGGCGATTGGATGGCGAGCGTGACCGATCCCGACGGGATCTGGATCACCATCCGGCGCCGTCCGACCCGGGCGGAGCGCCAGCAGCAGGGCGCGTCCGACCGGTCGCCACGGCGGCCCAGGGCGACCCCGGCAGGAGCGGCGTTCTCCCCGGCGATGGATAGCGGGGCATCGATCTCTCTACTCCCAGTATTCGAATGTTCCCCGTTTCACGACTCCCAATCGGCCCCGTCCTCCGGCCCTCCCCGCCGGAGCGATCTTGGCCCTATCCCGGGCAGTCAATGTATAGGATGTATTATATATATTCTAAGAGTATGGTATTTCACCATACTTATGGATTCACCGCCGACAAGAATCGACGTAACGGCGCCAGTGCATTACCGGATTCTTCGCCAAATCCTGACCGCGAAGGAGCCGTTTCTCCAGAGAGAGCTGGCCCTAGGCACGGGGGCCGCCACTGGACAAGTGAGTCGTCTGGTCCGGTGGTTAGAAGCTCACCATCACGTCACACGACGGAGGCAAGACGGACGGTACGAGGTGGCCCAACCGGCGGGCCTGGTCTTGGCAATGTTTCCGTACCAGCGAGTCATGTCCCAGACGCTAGAAGGAACGGTCAAGGTCCGGGGGAGCATGGATGAGATTGGTACCCTCCTGAGCCGCGAAGGAGCAACCCTCTGCCTGGAGAGCGCGCTTGCCCAGTACAGCGGGTTCTTTCGGCCAGACCGGTTGGCCGTCTACCATCGAACCCCGAAGAAGTTGATATCGAATATCGGTCAACGCGACGGGGGGCTGCTTTCCGTCCAAGTCTACCGGATCGACATCCCTCTCGAGGGGGATCAAGAAGGGCCGGACAAGATCATTCAGGTCCGTCGGACGACACGCTTCCGAACGCTCGTCGACCTCGTTTGCGACAACCGCGCCTATGCCGCCAAGGACCTCTTCGCCGAGCTCTGGGGAGTTCAGATTGGCTGACCGCGAGTGGGAATCCGGTCCGAGTCGACCCGGATTCGAAGCAGACTATGCGAAGGAGGTCACCGAGGAGAGTTATCGGGAAATCGAGAGGTTGGCATTGTGGGCGCGCGGAAAGGGGCCGGTGTTCTACCTGATCGGTGGGTGGGCTGCGTGGCGCTTCCACCGGGGCCTCGGGAGTCGAGATATCGATGTGATATTTCCTACGCAGTCGATACTCGACGCGTTTCTGCACGAATACTACCTCAACAACGGGTTCGAGCGGACTGGGGGGATTCTCACGAGCTTCTACCATAAACGGGTTCAGACGCCGACCGGAACGAAGTACATCGAGATCGATGCGGCCCAGCTGGACCGAGGCTTACCATTTCACGAGGACGAGCAGCTCGACCTTCCGTATCGGCTCTTGGAGAGGTATCACAGTACCTGGCAAGTGGGGAGCCAAGAAGTCTTGATGCCGATCGCAGAGCTACTGATTCTGCAGAAGGTGAAGGCCCACCGGGACCGATCGTGGGATCTCGAGCACGCGGCGGTGGACGTTGGACGGATCGCGTTTCTCCGGAGCAAGGTGGCCAAAGATGCCTACGACATTCGAGGGCTCGCTCCTCACGTCAGAGACTGGGGACTCGTCAGGGCGATAGCGAACGACAACGCG
>JBGOSQ010000003.1:0-53127 GCA_041476045.1 Thermoplasmata archaeon
AACGCGAGCTTGATGCGCTGGGCCTCGCCACCGGAGAGCGTCGTCGCGCTCTGCCCCAGGTGGATGTAGCCGAGCCCGACCTCGGAGAGCAATCGAAGGCGTCCCTCGATCCGCCGGTGGTTGAGGAAGAACTGGAGCGCCTCGTCGACCGTCATGTCGAGGACGTCGGCGATCGACTTCCCCTTGAACGTCACCGAGAGGGTCTCGGCGTTGAAGCGGCGACTATGGCACTCCTCGCATGCGACGTAGACGTCGGGGAGGAAGTGCATCTCGTACCGGATGACGCCGTCCCCCTCGCACGCCTCGCAGCGCCCGCCGCGGACGTTGAAGCTGAAACGGCCCGGCCCGAACCCGCGCGACTTCGCCTCCGGCAGCGAGGCGAACAGCTCCCGGATCGGGGTCATGAGCCCCGTGTACGTCGCGGGGTTCGAACGCGGGGTCCGTCCGATCGGCGACTGGTCGATCAGCAGGACGCGATCGATCAGATCGATCCCCTCGATGTAGTCGTGCTTGCCGGGGATCTCCTTCCCCAGCCCGAGGTGGCGTCGGACCGCCTTGTAGAGGATCTCCTGGAGGAACGTCGACTTCCCGCTACCGGAGACGCCGGAGAGCGCTGTGAGCGTGCCCAACGGGATCCGGATCGCGTCGCCCTTCAGGTTGTTCTCCTTCGGGCCGTGGACCGTGAGCCACCGCTCGCCGGACGGACGACGCGAGGCGGGGACCGGGATCGACCGGCGACCGGAGAGGAACTCGCCGGTGATCGAGCGCGGCGCCCGGACGATGTCCTTCGGCGGACCGTTGTAGAGCACCTCGCCCCCATGCACGCCCGCGCCGGGTCCGAGATCGACGATCCAGTCGGAGGCACGCATCGTCATCTCGTCGTGCTCGACGACGAGGAGCGTGTTGCCGAGGTCCCGCAGCGTCTTCAGGGTCGCGAGGAGCCGTTCGTGGTCGCGCGGATGGAGCCCGATCGACGGCTCGTCGAGGATGTAGAGCACGCCCACCAGGCCGGAGCCGATCTGCGTCGCGAGCGCGATCCGCTCCGCCTCACCGCCGCTCAGCGTCGCGGACGCTCGGTCGAGCGTCAGGTAGGTGAGGCCGACGTTGCGCAGGAACCCGAAGCGGGCGCGGATCTCTTTGACGACCTGGCCCACGATCTGCTGGTCGTGCTCGTTGAGCTCGAGGCCGTCGAAGAGGGCGGCACCGTTCTCGACGCTCATCGCGCTCACCTCCGCGATCGAGTGGCCGAGGACCGTGACGGCGAGGCTCGCCGGTTTCAACCGGCGGCCCTCGCACGAGCGGCACGGCGTGAAGGTCATGAAGCCCATGTAGTATTCCTTGAGCCCCTCGGTCTTTGCCGCCTTCCACCGCCGTTCGACGGCCGCGGCGAGGCCCTCGCGCAGCCACCCGCCGCCCCACCAGTGGTGGTCCCAGTGGCCGGACCGGCCGAGCGGTTTGTCCGAGCCGTAGAACATCGCGTTCCATCCCTTCTCCGAGAGCAGGGAGATCGGCTTGTCCGGATCGTACCCGAACTGCGCACCGAACCGCTCGAGCGCCTCGCGTTCCGGGGTGAGGCCCCAGACCGAGATCGCCTTCCCCACCGGTTTGGACTTGTCGGGGGCGATCAGGTTCGGATCGGCGTGCAGCGTGGCGCCGATCCCGAGGCACTCCGGACACGCGCCAAAGGGACTGTTGAACGAGAACATCCTCGGCGTGAGCTCCTCGATCGAGAAGCCGCAGACCGGGCACGCGCGGGAGCTCGAGAACGTCTCGCGCGCCCCGCCGGGGCGCCGGAACGTGACCAGTCCTTCGGAGAGGGATCGCGCGAGCTCGACCGCCTCGGTGAGCCGCGTCGTCTCCTCGTCGCTGACGAGGAGCGTGTCGACGACGACCTCGATCGTGTGCTTCTTCGCCTTCTCGAGCTTGACCTCGGCGGACGGGAGCCGGACCTCGACGCCGTCCACGACGAAGCGCCGGAACCCCTGCCTCTTCAATCGATCGAGCACGTCGCGATGCTCGCCCTTCTTCCCGCGGAGCACCGGCGCGATGATGTCCGTCTTCTCGCCGTGCGCCCGGGTCGCGATCGACTCGACGATGCGATCGACGGTCTGGGGCGCGATCTCGTGCCCGTCGTTCGGGCAGTGCGGGATCCCGATCCGCGCGTAGAGGAGCCGAAGGTAGTCGTGGATCTCGGTGACCGTCCCCACCGTAGAACGCGGGTTGCGGCTCCCGGCCCTCTGCTCGATCGCGATCGCGGGCGAGAGCCCCTCGATCGTGTCGACGTCCGGCTTGTCCATCTGACCGAGGAACTGACGGGCGTAGGAGGACAGGCTCTCGATGTAGCGACGCTGGCCCTCGGCGTAGAGGGTGTCGAACGCGAGCGAGGACTTTCCCGATCCGCTCACCCCCGTGATGACGATGAACCGGCCCCGGGGCAGGTCGAGAGAGACGTTCTTCAGGTTGTGCTGCCGCGCGCCGCGGATGCGAATCGAGTTGGAAGGATCGGCCAACGTCGGTACCTCGTCGGTCAGGGAGGGAGCAGCGAGCGGACCGTCTCTTCCAGCCGCCGAAGGACGTGATCCTGCAGCCGGGCGCCGAGCTCGGCCGTAGCGGGGCGCGTGTCGCCCATCACGCTCTCGGGCCACTCCTCCGCGCTCGGAGCCCCCGGGACGAACGGCGAACGGGAGTGCGGCACGTTCGGCCGCGCGCTCCCGACCGACCCCGGGGCGAGCGCGAGGACGCGCGAGGTCTCGAGGAGACCCGCGTGTCCGTCGGTGGCCGGGGCGAGCTCGCCGCGGAGCTCGTAGACGAAATCGTAGTCCGACAGGACCACGATCTTCGTCGCGGGGTGGGACTGCATCGACGCGTCGGCGGCCTCCCGGAGTGCCGCCATGTGACCCCGCTCGGCGTGGCCGGAGATCACCAGCAACCGTCGGACGCCCATGCGGGCGTACTCGTCGAGCACGCCGCGGGAATACCGTTCCAGATCGGCCATCGGGACCGAGACCGTTCCGGGGAAGTTGCGCGCCGACGGGCACGCACCGTAGGAGATCGTCGGCCCGACAAGTCCGCCGATCCGCTCGGCCAGCGCGTTCGCCGTCGCCTCGGCCTGGATCTGGTCGGCGCCGAGCGGGAGGTGCGGGCCGTGGGCCTCCAGCGCTCCGACGGGAAGGATCACGACGGGGCCGTCGCGCAGCCGCCGCTCAAAGGTGCGCGAGTCCAGGTCGAGAAGTCGCCGGGAACCGGTGGCCACGGCGTTGGGACCGTTGGTGCGTATTTAACACGGGGCGGAAGGTGACGAAACACGCCGAGCGGGGCGCTCAACTCTTAGGCGTCCGGAGGCTTGCTCCGAGATTCGGCCGAGGCCCTAGGCCGGGTCGTCCGATGCGGGCGGAGGATCTGCGGGCACCGCTTCCACTGGCGCCGCCGCTCGTCGTTTCCGCGGCGCCTTCGGGACCGTGACCTCCCCCGAAGCGGGCGTCGGGACCTCGGGAGCCTTCTTGATCCTCTTGCGCGGGGTCTTCGCGCCGGTATCCGCGCGCCGCGCCGGGGCCTTCTTCGCCGTCGCGGCTGCGGCGTCCTTGGCCTTCTTGGCCTCGGTCCTCGTCGGGCAGGACGGGTTGATGCAGAGCGTCCACGGCGGCCGCCCCGCTTCGATGGCCGTCACGACGGGGGCGCGGCAGGTGGGGCACGGGGGCTGGTCTTTCTCGAGCTTTCCGCGCTGGGGGAGCGGGTAGGTGACGCGGCACGTCGGGTAGCCCGAGCAGCCGACGAACCGCTTGCCGAGGAACGAGTAGCGGATCTGGAGCGGCGATCCGTCCGATGGACAGATGCCGATCCGGAACGCCTTGTGGTTCTCCGGGCACTCTGGGTTGATGCAGTAGAGGTCGGGCCGCTGGCCGCGGAAAATGATCTTGACGCGCGGGACGTGGCACTGCGGACAGAGGAACTCCGGGGCGGGCTCGATGAACCCGGCGGCCGGCAGGGCGTAGTTCGCGGTGCACGTCGCCGGGTTGTTGACGCACTGGACCCAACGCGCGCCGCGGGGGCTCCGCGCCATGGCGAGCGCGCCGCCGCACTTGGCACAGGGGCCGATGAAGTGTTGCGCGTCGAGGGCGCCGGTGAGCGTCTTCCGCACGCCCTCCGAGTTCTTCGCGAGCAGGTCGTAGGCGGCGCGCAGCATGTCCCGCGATTCGAGGAGCACCTCCTCCTTGGGCTTCTTGGATTCGGCGACGAGCTCCATGTCCTCCTCGAGACGGTGGGTCATCTCCGGCCGGGTGATCACCGGCGCGTGTGCCTTGAGCGCCTCCGTCACCGCGATCCCGGTTCCGGTCGGCTCGAGGTACCGCTGGTTGACGTAGTGGCGGTCGAAGAGCTTCTGGAGCACATCGTGGCGCGTGCTCTTCGTGCCGAGCCCGAGGCGCTCCATCTCCTGGATGAGCGAGCCCTGCGTGAACCGGCGCGGGGGCTTGGTCTGGTCCTCGGCGAGACGGACCTCATCGATCTCGACCTTCTCGCCGACGGTGAGTACGGGGAACGGTACCTCCTCCGGGTGCGAGTACGGGTACACTCGGTACCATCCGGCCTCGGTGAGGATCTGTCCCTTTCCCTCGAACGGCTGGCCCGCGAGGTCGAACTTCGCCTTCCGGGAGATCCCGGTCGAGTCGGGCGCGACGGTCGCGAGGAACCGGCGCACGACGAGCTCGTAGATCTTCGCGTGGTCCGGGCGGAGCTTCTTCGGGTCGACGATGCCGGTGGGGTAGATCGGCGGATGGTCCGTCGTCTCGCTCCGGCCGCGTGTCGCCCGGAACGAAGGTTGCGTGAGGACGTACTCCACGGCGTCGGCGAACGGACCGTCCTTGAACTTCTCGACGAGCGCACGGAGGCCGAGTCCCTTCGGGTAGACCGTGTTGTCCGTCCGCGGGTAGCTGATCAGGCCCTGCGTGTAGAGGTCCTCGGCGATCCGCATCACGGTCGCGGCTCCGAGGCCGAGACGGGTACCCTCGGCGACGAAGAGCGTCGTGCTGAACGGGATCGGCGGCCTCCGTCGGGTCTCCTCCTGGACGAACTCGGCGATGTTCGCCTGCTTGGCCGCGCGGACCTTCGCGAAGACGGCCTCCGCCTCCGGCTTGTCCTCGTATATCCCGTGCGCGTGGAGAAGACGGAACTTGTCGTCGCCGTGGTGGGCGTCGGCCTCGATCTGCCAGAACGGGGTCGGCTCGAACTCCTTGATCGCCTGGTCGCGCTCGACCAGCAGCGCGAGCGTCGGGGTCTGCACGCGGCCCACGGAAAGGAATCCGCGCCCACGCTGCCCCGCGGTCAGCGAGAGGTAGCGTGTGAGGAGGGCTCCCCAGACCAGGTCGATCTCCTGCCGCGCGGCCGCCGCGGCGGCGAGCGCGTGATCGACGTGCTGGAGGTTCTCGAAGCTCCGCTCGATCTCATCGCGGGTGAGGGCGCTGTACCGGGCCCGGACCACCTCGATCGTCGGGTGGACCTTCTGGAGGAGCTCCAGGCATTCGAGCCCAATGAGCTCGCCTTCCCGGTCGAAGTCGGTCGCGATGATGACCCGGTCGAACTCGCGGACGATGCTCTGGAGGGCCTCGACGATCCCGGCCTCGGTGACCCGCTTGAGCGGCGGGGTCTCGAGGAGCTTCGGGAGGCCCACCAGTGTCCACTCGGCGAGCTCCGGGGGGTAGTCGAGCTCGACAATGTGGCCGCGAAGCCCGACGACGGCGTACTCGCCGTCCGGGCGCTCGAACCGGAAGACGTTCGTCCCCGCAACGCGGGAGCGCTTCATCCGTCCGTCGGAGAGCACGACGGCGATGCGCAGCGCAGTGTTGAACTTCTCCGCGACGACGAGGGACTTCTTCACCTGACCCGTCGAGAGGCCGTCGGGTCCAGATAAACTCGAGGGCGATCCGGTCGGCGGTGGGCGTTCTGAACGTGGGCGCGCGCGTCCGACCGGGACCCGGCGTCGCCGTCGGGGCGGGGGACGGAACCGGTCCGCCCCGCCGCCGCTCCGGGGATCCCGTCACCTCGCCCGTGGGGCGCGCACCGATGGCGCGCGACCGCGAGCGACGGCCCGGTCAGCCCAGCCCCTTTATACCGGGAGCGAGTCGGCCGGACCGGTGCCGCGGTAACTCAGTTTGGGAGAGTGCAAGACTGAAGATCTTGAAGCCGCCGGTTCAAGCCCGGCCCGCGGCACTCCTCCCTCTCGCGCTCGCCTGATCATCGGCCTCCGAGGTCGGCGCGGAGCCGGGCGATCGCCTCCCGGATCTCGTCGACCGACGCGCCGTCCTCGAGCGTCGTGACGTCGCCGATGTCGGCGCGCCCGTCGGCGACGGCCTTGACGACGCGCCGCATGATCTTGCCGCTCCGCGTCTTGGGGAGGCTCCGGACGATGTGGACCTCCTCGGGCCGCGCGATCTTCCCGATGCGCGCGACGACCTGGTCGGCGATGCCGTCGGCGAACGCGCGGTCGACGTGCTGGCCGCGCTTCACGACCACGAACGCGACGGGGACCTCGCCCTTCACCGCGTCCTCGCGGCCGCAGACGGCGGCCTCGGCGACGCCGGGGTAGGTCAGGATCGCGTCCTCGATCTCGATCGTCCCGAGCCGGTGCCCGGCCACCTTCAGGACCTCATCGGCGCGTCCGAGGAACCAGAAGTACCCGTCGGGATCGCGCACCGCAAAGTCGCCGGCGTAGTAGACGCCCGGGAACCGGGTCCAGTACGCCGCACGGTACCGCTCCTCCTCGCCGTAGAGCCCGAGCAGCATTCCCGGCCACGGGCGGTAGATCACGGCGAATCCCTTCTCCCCGGGAGCGGCGGGCCGACCGTTCTCGTCCACGACGTCGGCGTCGATGCCCGGCAATGGGTACGTCGCCGAGCCCGGCTTCATCGGGACGGACCCGAGCCCGGGTGCCCCGGAGATCATGATCCCGCCGCTCTCGGTCTGCCACCACGTGTCGACGATCGGACAGCGCCCTCGGCCCACCACGCGGTAGTACCACTCCCAGACCACCGGGTTGATCGCCTCGCCGACGGTCCCGAGCAGGCGCAGCGAGGAGAGGTCGTGGGCGGTGACGGATTCATCGCCGTGCCTCCGGAGGCCGCGGAGAGCGGTGGGAGATGTGTAGAGCACGTTGACGCGGTAGCGTTCGATCATCTCCCAGAGCCGGTCGGGCTTGGGGTGGTCGAAGACCCCCTCGTAGAGGAGGCTCGTCATCCCGTTCGCGAGCGGTCCGAAGACGATGTAGCTGTGGCCGGTGACCCAGCCGATGTCAGCGGCGCACCAGTAGACCTCGCCCGGTCGGGGATCGAAGACCCAGCGGGTCGTCGCGGCGACGTGGACCAGGTACCCGCCGGTTCCGTGCGCGATCGCTTTGGGATGTCCCGTCGTTCCGGAGGAGTACAGCAGAAAGAGCAGGTGGTCCGATGGCAGCGCGACGGGCTCGGCGGAACCGGGTCCGGTCGCAACGAACTCCGACCATCGATGATCGCGACCCGCGACCATCGGTACCGCCTCCCCGGTGCGCTCGACGACGAGCACGGTGTCGACGACGGGCGCTTCGCGCACCGCCTCGTCGGCGATCGCCTTGAGGGGGACCAAACCCCCGCGTCGGTATCCGCCGTCCGCCGTGACGAGGAGTCGCGTACCGAGCCGACGCATCCGCTCGGCGAGGGCCGGCGCGCTGAACCCGCTGAACACGACGGTGAAGGGGATGCCGAGCCGGGCCAGGGCGAGCATCGTGATCGGAAGCTCGGGGACCATCGGGAGATAGATGGCGGCGAAATCCTTCTTCGAGAAACCGGCGTCCTGGAGCGCGCCCGCGAGCCGGTTGACCTCGCGGTGGAGCTGCTGGTAGGAGAGCGAGCGCGTGGCGCCGTCCTCGCCTTCCCAGTAGAACGCGATCTGGTTCTGCGTCGGCGTCCCCAGGTGCCGGTCGAGGCAGTTCTCCGAGACGTTGAGGCGCCCGTCGGGGAACCACCGTGCGTGGGGCGGCTCCCAGTCCAGGACGCGCGTGAACGGCCGTCGCCACGTGACACAATCGCGCGCGATCGGCTCCCAGAAGCGCTCCAGGTCCTTCATCGAGTCGCGGTGGAGCGACCGGAGCCGATCGGTGGGCCAGTGCCGCTCCTCGAAGGGGAGGTGCCCGGTGTCCTTCCCGCCGCTCGGACGGGGATCGGGCGGGGGATCCTCCGTCACGATCGGACCTCGCCCGGTCTATCGCGGCTTCTTCGCGGGCGCCGCCGCGCGCGACGGAACGAACCAGACGTCGGTGATCGAGTACCGCGGCTTCGGATCGAACCGTGCCTCGACCGGCATCCCGATGTAGAGCCCGGACTCAACAGCGTCCTTCAACCGGACGAGCAGGAGGCTCCCCGCCCCGTCGAACTCGACGAGAGCGAGATTGTACGGCGTCTCCTTGAGGAACGCCTCGCTCCCGAAATGGCACGTCGTCCAGGAGTGGATCCGCCCGCGCGGGGGAAGATCGGTCCACTCGGTCGCGTGGCCGCAGACCATGCAGTGGCTACGCGGGGTCGCGTAGACGAACTGGCACGGGGCGTGCGTGCACTTCGATCCGCGGATCCTTCCCTCGGCGAGCCCGAGGAAGAACGGCGAGTCCTCGGCGTAGCTGTGGATGTAGTTGATCGAGTACGGACTGTGGACGACGAGGCTCTCCACTCCCTCCGCATCGCGGAAGATGGCCGATCCGCTCCGGCCGAGCTCCGCCTGGACCTCGCGGAACTTCGTGAACGACTTCGGTTTCCCCATTCTCAGAACCCCCGCTCGAGGATCGAGACCGTGACCGCGGAGCCCGTTCCCGCGTGGCTGTGGATCGCGCCGCGTCGCGCGTTCGGGATCTGGAGCGTCGGGTCCCGGAAGTGCCGGCCGATCGTTCCCTGGAGCTGCCAGTAGGCGAAGACCGCCTGCATGAGCCCGGTCGCACCGACCGGGTGGCCGCACGCGATGAGACCGCCGGACGGGTTCACCGGGATCTCGCCGGCCCTCGGCGTCGGGAATCCGTAATCCACCTTGGGCAGGAACGGGGCCCCGGACTCGACGAAGTCGTACCCCTCGCCGTACCGGCAGAGCGCGAGGTCCTCGTAGGTCTGGATCTCGCTCGACGCGTAGGCGTCGTGGAGCTCGATGAACGAGAGCTCCTTCTTGGGATCCGTGATACCGGCCATCCGGTACGCCTCCAGGCCGGCCGCTCGGCCGGCCCGGAAGGAGTGAACGCCGGGGTACGGGAGGTCGGGGTAGTCGGTTGCCGACTCGTTGGGCGCGAGCGGGACCTTCCCGAAGGGGCGGTCCGCGAGCCGCATCGTATCGGTCCCCGTCCCGACCCCGGTCACCTCGACGGGCCGGTCGGTGAACTCCTTCGCGGTCTCCTCCGAGCACAGGACCGCGACGGCGGCGCCGTCGCTCATCGTGCAGATCTGCTCGCGGGTGAGCGGATAGGAGATCATCTGCGAGTTCAGCACGTCCGCCACGGTGAGCCGTTTCGGATACTGGGCGTACGGATTGTGGAGCGCGTTCAAGTGGTTCTTCACCGAGACCATGCTCATGATCCGGCTCCCCTCGGCGATCGCCTGCCGCTGCGCCTCCCGCTCGTCCTTGACGCGGGCGAACTTCGTCCTCCGGATGTACTCGTAGATGTGGCGCTGGACCATGAGGGCGTAGTAGCCGGTGTAGAACCCTCCGAGCGGGAAATCGTAGTTCGTGTCCGAGGCGAGGGCGATGAACTCGTTGCCCTTCCACGTCTCCACGCGGCTCATCGTCTCGTAACCGGCCGCGAGGCAGACGTCCATTCGACCGCTCGCGACGGCCTCGAACGCGGCCTGGAAGCACTCGCCGCCCGTGGCCCCGCCCCACTCGATGCGGACGGAGCCCTTCGGGTTGAGGCCGAGGTAGTCGTGGACCATGCTCGCCGCCTTGAGCTGGCGGGAGAAGTGGTCGGAGAAGTAGGAGATGCGGCTGCCCTCGATCCGGTCGGCGGTCAGGTTCGTCGCGTCCTGGAGCGCGTAGTCGTACGCGCGCTTGACCATGAGCCGGAAGTCCATCGCGGGATGGGCTTTCGCGAACTTCGTGACCCCGCCGGTCACCATGAACACGCGGCGGCTGGGTCGGTGGCGCACCGGCGGGGGCAGCGCGGCCACGCCCTCGGGCTCTTTCCTGGACTTTCCGCGAGTGGGCAATCGTATCCCTCGCGCGCGGCGAGCCCCCCTCCGTTCATAATCCTGCGCCCCGGCGCGCCTGCGCCTGGCCCGTCCGGCCCCACCGGCGGGGCAATCGTTTTCAATTCGGCACCGCGTCGCGGTACCGATGGCGCCGACGGCACCGAAACGCGATGTCCTCTCGGTCGCCGACCTTGCCCCGGACCTGATCGATCTCCTGCGCCGCGCGCACGAGATGAAGACCGCGCGTCGCTCCGGCGATCTCTCGCGCACCCTGCAGGGGACGAACGTCGCGATGATCTTCGAGAAGCCCTCGACGCGGACGCGCACGTCCTTCGAGGTCGCGATGAACGATCTCGGCGGGCACGCGCTCTACCTCTCCCCGAAGGACATGCAGCTCGGCCGGGGTGAGACGATCGCCGATACCGCGCGGGTCCTCTCCCGATACGTCGACGCGATCGTCTACCGCGCGTTCCGCCACGCGGACATGGCGGAGCTCGCCCGGTCCGCGACCGTCCCTGTGATCAATGCGCTCGACGATCGGGAGCATCCCTGCCAGATCGCCGCCGACCTGCTCACGCTCTACGAGCGATGGGCCACGGAGTTCCACGGGAAGAAGCTCGCCTACATCGGCGACGGGAACAACGTCCTCCACTCGCTGATGCTCGGTGCGGCGCTCGTGGGGCTCGATCTCGCGTGCGCGGTCCCCACGGGCTATCGACCGGCGGCGGACCTCGTCGCGCAGGCCCAGGGGTTCGCCCAACGCTCCGGGGCGAAGCTCTCGTTCACCGAGTCGCCCGCGGAGGCCGCCACGGGGGCCGATGCGCTCTACACGGACGTGTGGGTCTCGATGGGCGAGGAGGCCGAGAAAGAGGCGCGTGAGAAGGCCTTCCACGGCTACCAGATCAACGCCGATCTCGTGAAACGCGCCCATCCCGACGTGTGGGTATTGCACGACCTACCGGCGCACCGCGGGCAGGAGATCACCGATGAGGTGATGGACGGCCCGAGGGCCGCGATCTGGGACCAGGCGGAGAACCGCCTCCACGCCCAGAAGGCGATTCTCGAAGCGCTCCTGCGCCATCGATAAACGCCCGCGCCGAATGCTCCGACGCGAAGGCGCAGGAGGATTTCGATGCCCGCCTATTCGCACCGCGACCACCGGGTCTTCCGCGCGGCGTATCGGCTCCTGGCTGCCGTAGCGGTCCTCGCGTTCCTCCTGATCGCGATCGGCCTCGTCGCGCCCTGGCCCCTCGTCGGCGCGCTCTCGGTCCTCGCCCTGGCGGCGCTGGGCGGCGTCGCGCTCCTCGGTTCGGACTCCATCGTGGCGGGATACGTCGACGACGTTCGGGCAGTCGCGCGGGGCGACCCGGTCTCTCCCCTCGTTCGCGTCGAGGTGCTGAGCCGGATCGAGCTCGAGCGGCCGGTGTTCGTCGGCGGCCGCCCGTCGCCCAACCACCGTCGCGTCCGCCCCGACGCGCCACAGGCCGGCCTCGGTGTCCCGGGGACCGGTGGATCGGGCTAGGTCGTGGGTTCGGGGTCCGCACGCAGGCGGATCTTCAGCAGCCGCTCGATCTTCCGGACCATCACGTCCGAGGGCCGGAACCCGCCGGACTCGATCTTGAGGACGACGGATTTCTTCTCGTTGAGCTTCTTTCCCAGGTCTTCGGGCGTCCACGCGAGCTTCTCGCGCGCGACCCGGATCCGCTTGGACCAGTCGGGAGCGAGCTCCATGTCGGGGAGCTCCTTGTAGAGATCCCGCTCCTCCATCCGTCGCCCGGGGGTAGCGAACCGGGCGGACGAGGGCCCGACGCCGCTCGGTGCCGAGCGCACGGTGGAGACCGGCGCCGGAGGCGGCGACAGCACGACCCCGAACCGGGCGCAATCCGTGCATAGGGAGAGGACCGAGCCCTCGACCCGGACCTGGCTCAGGCTGTCGACGTCTTTCCCGCACATCTCGCAGATCATGGAGTTGCGTCCTCCAGGTGAGCTTGGGCGGACGACTCGCGCGCGCGTCGGCGGGCGGCCGAGCGCACCTCGCCCGCGGCGTAGAGCCGGCGCTCCTCCTCGGATGCGAGGGCGAGCGGGCGCACGGGGGTCGGTCTCCCGTCCGGTCCGACCGCGACCATCGTCACGAACGCGTTGCCGACGAGCCGCCTGGGGGGCCCGCTCAGATCCTCCGCGTGGACCTGGACCCAGACCTCCATCGACGAGTGACCGACGAACGTGAGCCGACTGTCGAACGTCACCACCTGGCCTAATCGGACGGGGGCGAAGAAGTCGACCCCGTCGAACGATGCCGTGACGCAGTTCAGCCCGGAGTGCCGGGTCGCGGTGACGTAGGCCACGCGGTCGATCTCGGCGAGGATGACGCCGCCGAAGACGTTCCCCATGAAGTTCGCGTCGTTCGGGACCGTGAGGCGCACCACGCTCGCCCGCGAATCGGCGACGCTGCGACCTTCCCGCTGCGACACGCACGACCCCAAAGACCGGCCCGCACGCCGCGGGGCGCCGGTTGGGGGCCGACAGCGGCCGGGGCTAAAGCGTCTTTTGGAAGAGTCCGCGACCGGGGCGGAGCGAGACCACGGTCCCGAGGCCGGCGCTCCGCCACCGGGCGTCGTCGACGGTTCCGCGCCACAATGGCACGCCGAAGAGGAGGTAGCCGCCCGGCTTCAGCACCCGGACCGTCTCGGCCACGGCCGCCGGCACCGCGACATCGGCCATGCAGCAGAGGACGCCGAGCGAGAGGACCACGTCCACGCTGGCGGAGCGAACCGGGAGATCCGTCGCGTCGGCCACCGCGAGACCGGCTCCGGGAAGATCGCGGAGGCGTACACGGGCGCCGCGGTTCCCCGTGAACATGTTCCGCTGGGGATCAAGGAGCAGCCAACGGCTCGTTGGGGTCCGGAGAAGTCGGGCGAGAGCGGCCGACGCGAACCCCGGCCCCGCCCCGACGTCGACGAACGTTGCCCCCGCCGTCACCCGACCGACGAGGAGGCGAAGGAGCCCGCGGGTCCGCCAGAGGCGGAGTCGCGTGCCGAGGAGCCACGCCCAACCCGGGCGACCCGGGAGGGGAGGGGGCCATCGGATCGTTCTCCGGACCGGTTCGGTCCCGCTCGGCGTCAGAACTCATCCTCCGGTCAAGTCCGAAGGGGCGGGCCATCGCGCCTCGTCCGCTTCCGCTCGCCGACAGGACGAACTGCGCGACGCGCGCCGCACGACCCGTTCCTCCTCGGCCGGCCGATGAACGTGCCAACGCCTATATAGGGGCACCTTTTGGGCGCGCCCGGAGCGCATCGAATGGCCCAGAAGCCCCACCTCAACATCGTGTTCATCGGACACGTCGACCACGGCAAGTCGACCACCGTCGGCCGAATTCTTCTCGATACCGGCTACATCCGCCAGGAAGAGATCGACAAGTACCGGGCGGAGGCCGAAGCGAAGGGCAAGGCCACGTTCGAGTTCGCCTGGGTCATGGACGACCTCAAGGAGGAGCGCGAGCGCGGCGTCACGATCGACATCGCGCACCGGCGGTTTGACACCCAGAAGTACTACTTCACCATCATCGACGCCCCCGGCCACCGTGACTTCGTCAAGAACATGATCACGGGGACGAGCCAGGCCGACGGCGCGGTCCTTGTCTGCTCGGCGGCGGAAGGGGTCCAGGACCAGACTCGCGAGCACGTCTACCTCGCGAAGACCCTCGGGGTCGCCCAGATGATCTGCGCGATCAACAAGATGGACCGGCAGGAGGTCGCGTACAAGGAGGCCAAGTTCAACGAGATCAAGGAGGATCTCACGAAGCTCCTCAAGAGCGTCGGCTACAAGGTCGATACGCAGGTCACCTTCGTCCCCATCTCGGCGTTCAAGGACGACAACATCAACAAGGCGTCGCCGAACATGCCGTGGTTCAAGGGGCCGACGATCCTCCAGGCCCTCGACAACCTGGTCGTTCCCGCCAAGCCCACCGACAAGCCGCTCCGGCTCCCCGTCCAGGACGTCTACACGATCACCGGCATCGGAACCGTCCCCGTCGGACGCGTCGAGACCGGGAAGCTCAAGGTCGGCGACAAGATCATCTTCATGCCCGGCGGGAAGACCGGCGAAGTGAAGTCGATCGAGATGCACCACGAGTCCGTCACCGAGGCGCTCCCCGGCGACAACGTCGGCTTCAACGTCCGCGGGATCGACAAGAACGACATCCACCGCGGCGAGGTCGTCGGACCGGCGTCCAACCCCCCGACGGTCGTCGAGAGCTTCACCGCGAAGATCCAGGTGCTCAACCACCCGTCGGTAATCACCGCGGGCTACACGCCGGTGTTCCACATGCACACGGCGCAGGTCGCGTGCGAATTCACCGAGCTCCTGAAGCGCCTCGACCCGAGGACGGGCCAGGTCGCCGAGGAGAACCCGCAGACCCTCAAGACGGGCGACGCCGCGATCGTCAAGATCACGCCGAAGCGCCCCCTCGTCCTCGAGCGCTACAAAGACTTCCCGCAGCTCGGCCGCTTCGCGGTCCGCGACATGGGCCAGACCGTCGCCGCGGGCGTCGTCGACGAGATCAAGAAGAAGGAAGGGTAAGGCGGAGCCCCGCCTTTCCCCCGAGAGCGAGGTCGATCGATGCCCCAGAAGGCCCGCATCTCGTTGAGCGGCGTCGACGCGAAGAAGGTCGACACCGTCTGCCGGCAGATCCGCGACATCTCGCAAAAGACCGGCGTCGCGATCGCCGGACCTATCCCGCTCCCGACCAAGCGCCTCAAGGTGCCCGTACGAAAGGGCCCCGACGGGGGCGGCTCGAGCACGATCGACCACTGGGAGATGCGCATCCACAAGCGCCTCATCGACATCGATGCCGACGAGCGCGCGTTGCGCCAAGTGATGCGGATCCAGGTCCCGGACGGCGTCAATATCGAGATCGTCCTCAAGGGCTAAGGGCGCCGTGTTCGCGCCCCGCTCGGGCCGCTATCTTTTCCTCGGCGCCGCGATCCTTCTCCTCTGGGGCGGGGCTGTCGCGATCGGCCTGATTCACAGCCTGCTCTCCGTCGCGGGATTGGTGGGGGCGGCGGCCCTCTGGGCGTTCCTCGCGGTCTTCTTCCGCGACCCCGACCGGCCCGTCGGGGACGGGATCGTCTCGGCCGCCGACGGTCGTGTCCTCATGGTCGGAGCGGAGGGCGACCGCTGGCAGATCGCGGTGTTCATGAACGTCACCGACGTTCACGTGAACCGGTTCCCGATGGCAGGGACCGTGACGTCGATCACGCGGGCGGGGCAAGGGTTCCGGCCCGCGTACGATCGCGACGCGGAGCACAACGTCCGGCTCCACTACGGGCTCTCGACGGCGATCGGCCCTGTCGAGGTCGTGGCGATGACGGGCATCGTCGCACGACGGCTCGTGCCGTTCGTCTCGGTCGGTGATACCCGCGCGAAGGGGGAGCGATTGGGGATGATCGTCCTCGGCTCGCGCGTGGATGTCTTCCTCCCGAAGGACCGGATCGTTCCTCTGGTCGTGCCAGGACAGCGCGTCCACGCCGGCGCGACCCCGATCGCCCGGGAGAACCCGTGACGCGCGGGGGCCGCTGGCCGGCGAACCTCGCCACGCTCGCCAACGGCCTCGTCGGGGTCGGAGCGGTCGTCTACGTTCTCGCCGGCAACCCGCTCTGGGCGATGCTGCTCATCGTCGCCGGGGTCGGGTTCGACGGTCTGGACGGCGTTCTCGCGCGGCGGTCCGGGATCGGCGCATCGGCGTTCGGCCGCGTCGCCGATTCGATCGCCGACGCGGTCACCTTCGCGATCGCCCCCGCGGCGCTGCTCCTCGTCCACACCGATCACGCGTCGACCTGGGAGCCGTGGACGTGGGCGGCGATCGCGGCGGCCCTGACGGTTGCGGGGCTTGCGATCGCCCGCCTCGTCTACTTTACGTGGCGCGGATACCAGCGCAACGACTTCCTCGGCGTCCCCACTCCGCAGAACGCGCTGGCGATCGTGGTCCTCCTCCTCTTCCTCGACGTCCCCGCGTTCGCGTCGGTGGACCCGCCGGTCGTCTTCGCCCTTGCCGCCGTCCTCGCGGTCCTGATGTTGGTCCCGATCGGATTCCCCAAGATCCGCCGGGGAAGCGCGCTCCGCGGCCCGATGGCGCTCACGGCGGTCGCGCTCGTGGTGGCGATCCTTCCCATTCAGTTCCGGCCGGACCGGGAGAGCCTTCCGTATGGCATCTCCGAGGTCGCGGCCGTCGTCGCCGCGGTGGGCCTCGCACTCTATTACCTGGTGGGACCGTTCACCATCGCGAGGGCCCGCGAGGAGCCCCCGAGGGATCGATGAGCCCGAACGATGCTGCCGGCTTCCACCGCGCCGCCCTGAGCGCACGCGAGGCCCTCCTCTTCGAGGCCGGGGTCAAGCTCGGGGGCGTCTTCCACCAGTACATCGGGATGCCCGTCTCGACCGCGACGGCGGAGGGGCTCGCGCGGACGATCGAGGATGCGGTGCGCCTGCAGCCGTTCGTGACCGACGTCACGGTCTCGATCGATCCGGAGCGAGGCCCGACCCCCGGCGAGGGGAAGTTCGCATACCGGTACCTGACGCCCGAGATGCTGCGGGTCGAGGTCACTCTCGAGGACGAGGGCACGACGGTCGTCGCCGCGCTGGACCATCGCGCCGACCTCCGCTACCCGTTGATGAGCGTCCTCACCGTCGACGACGCGCTGCCGCCGTCGGGACGCGCGCCCGAGCCCTCTCCGCCCTCGGATTGATCGCGCCGCGCTTCAGGTCCGCTGCCCGATCGGAGTGTAGGTCAGGTCCGTCGGGCCGATGTACCGGGCCATCGGCCGGATCAGCCGGAGGTCCTGGTACTCCTCGAGAACGTGGGCCGTCCAACCGACGACGCGGCTCGCGGCGAACAAAGGGGTGAACAGGTCCTTCGGGATGCCGAGGAGCGTGTAGATCGATCCCGAGTAGAGATCGACGTTCGGATAGAGTCCCTTCTCCCGATGGACCACGGACTCGACCTCGCGCAGGATCTGATAGTAGTGGAGATCGTTGTGGGCCTCGCCGACGCGCCGGGACCAGTCGCGGAGGATCGTTGCGCGCGGGTCCTCGACCTTGTACACTCGGTGTCCGAAGCCCATGATCCGCTCGTGGCGCGCGAGGCGCGCGCGGATGACCTCGTCGGAGCGCTCGGGCTTGCCGATCTCATCGAGGAGTTCCATGACGCGCTCGTTCGCGCCGCCGTGGAGCGGGCCCTTGAGCGTGCCGATCGCGCTCGTGACGGCGGAGTAGAGATCGGAGAGCGTCGACGCTGTGACGCGCGCCGCGAACGTGGAGGCGTTGAGCTCGTGGTCGGCGTGCAGGATGAGCGCGACGTCGAGGGCCCGGACCTCGAGCTCCGTCGCCGGGCGGTCCGAGAGCGCCGCGAGGATGTACGCGGCGTGGCCGAGCTCGGGTCGCGGAGCGAGGGCGACCAGACCGTTGCGCCGCCGGTGGTAGTAGCCGAGGATCGTCGGGAGCACCGCGGTCAACCGCTGGGCGCCGCCGATCGAGCTCGCCCCAGGCTGCGTCTCGGCCGGCTCGAACACTGCGAGCGCGGAGACGGCGGTCCGAAGGACGTCCATCGGGGAGCTGTCCTTCGGGATCCGATCGATGATCTCGGTCACGCCCTCCGGAATGGCCCGCAATTGAACGAGGCGGTCCTTGAGATCCCGCAGCTGGGTCGCCGTCGGAAGACGACCGTACCAGAGGAGGTACGCGACCTCCTCGAACGTGGATTGCGCGGCGAGATCGCGGATGTCGTAGCCCTGGTAGATCAGTCGTCCGCCCTTCCCGTCGATGAAGCAGATCCGCGACTCCAGCGCGACGACGTCCTCGAGTCCGTGCTGGACCTCCCCCTCGACCATGCTCTTCCCGCGAGTCGCGCCGAGCCGGCGGTCGGTTAATCCGTTTCCGCCCCGACCGACGGGCCGGCGGCGGGTCGGGAGGCGGGCGGCGGCGTCGGGGTCTCCCGATGGCGGCGCTGGTAGGCGAGCTGCGCCGCGGTCCAGAGCGGGATCGAAACGAGCAGGGCCCCCGCGGAGACCAGGAAGGTGAGGCGGTACGAGCCGATCACCGAGAGCACGCCGGAGAGGACCGCGCCCGCGACCGCGGCGAACCCGCCGAGCGCGCTGTTCACCCCGAGAAGACTTCCTGCGTCGCGCCCTCGAAGGGCTCGGAACAGGATGATCGATGACGAGGTCGAGTAGAACGCGATGGCGGCCCCGAGGATGCCGAAGGCGATCGCGTTCGCCCCGTACGCCGCGCCCGCCGCCATCGGGGCGAACGTGAACCCGGCCACCGCGAGATAGCCGAGGCTCCGGACGTACGTCGCGCGCTGGACGAGGCGATCGGCCCCGATCCGCGACGTGAGGTTGCCGCTCGCGGGGAAGGAGAATCCCTGCGCGAGGTTGTTCGCGAAGTTGACGAGGAAGATCGACGACGCGGTGATCCCGAGCGAGTAGAGGTACGGCGTGTAGGAGATGTTGAAGAGGTTCGCCGAGAGATTGAACAGGAGGCTCGCGACGAAGATGAGCGGCAGCTCGTGGTGGAACTCCTCGCGGACCCACGTGCGGAAGTGGCGAACGCCCCGGCGCGAGAGCGAGGGCGGGAGCGGGAAGAACGGGAAGGAGATCTTCCACGCCGCGCTGTGGTGGAGGCGCGCGATCAGGCTCTCCGCGTGGCGGGCGACGTGCTCCGTCGCGAGTGGGACGGTCGACGGCCGGATGCCGACCCAGACCGCGACGACCGACACGCCGGCGAGTCCGGCCATGACGAACAGGAGCGGACCGAGCGGCTGGGCATCGAGCAACCACACGAACCCGACGAGGAGCCCTACCATCGAGCCGACGATGCTCATCTCCTGGAAGGAGGCGAACGCGTTGGGCCGCTCCTCCTCGTTGAACTGTTCCAGAATGAGGAGGCTCGAGGCGCTCGCTCCGGCGGGCGCGAGCAGGCCGACCGCTGTGTAGAGGATGAACAGGAGCGGGAGCGAGGGCGCGACGGCGATGACGACGTAGAGGAGCGCGAAGCCGACGAAGTTGAGGAGCAGCAGCACGCGACGGTTCGGGTACCGGTCCGAAAGGTAGCCCCAGAACATCGACGCAAGGATCACGGCGCCGTTGAACAGCGACGCCGCGATCGCGACGTCGACCCACGCGCCGTGCAGCGTGATCAGGATCAGGAGCGGGAGGGCGACGCCGAATCCCGAGGTGGCGGCGTTGATGGGAACGAACGCGAGGAGCCACGGGCGGGCAAGGAGTCGGCCGGGCCAGGTCTTGAGCGGCTTCTCCATCGACCCCGGATGCGCGCGCGCCGGAGCGGAGTCGGGCTAAAGTCGATTCGGCCCGAGAGGAACCCGCGCGCGCCTCGGACAACCCTTATTAAGTGGGGGACGTGTCGAGGGCCCGTCCGAGAGGGAAACGCCCTTGGCGATCGGTTTCGTTCTGATCAGTACGGCTCCGGCTAAGGAGCACGAGGTCTACACGGAGCTCCTCCGCGTCAAGGGGATCGTCGAGCTTCATCCGCTCTTCGGCGAGTACGACCTCATCGCGAAGGTCGAGGCCGAGGACTTCAACGCCTTGGGCCAGCTCGTCGTCGACAAGATCCGGTCCGTCGCCGGCGTCATCGACACGAAGACCCTTACGGGCATCAAGTTCTAGAGGAGCGAATCGAGGATGTTTGATCTGGCGATAGTGGGCACCGCGACGACCTCGGCGTCGAACTGGCAGAACTTCCTCACGATCCTGCTCCTGGTCTTCGGCCTGTTCCTGATCCTCGCGGGGCTGTTCACCGCCTACTTCGGCAGCGGCAAGAGCCGCATGATCGGCATCGCGCTCCTCGTCGTCGGGTTCGTGGTCGGGATCGGCATCGCCGCCGTCTACCACTACAACTTCAGCTCCGCGACGGACGTCGGGATCCTCAAGCTCGTCGAAGAGACGATCCTGGTCATCGTCGCCGCCGTCATCGGAGCCCTCGTTGCGATCGGGATCTTCCTGGTCGCGATCATGAAGTCGTAGTCGCGGACGCGACCGCGGCGCCGCCATGGCGCGTCCCCGTATCGTCACGCTGACGACGGACCTGGGGAACGCCTACGCGGCGCAGATGAAGGCCGTCCTCTACCGGGATCTCCCGCCCGGCCACGTCGTGGACATCGCACACGATCTCGTCGCCCACGGTATCGAGGAGGCCGCCTTCCTACTCCAGCACATCGGCCCGATGTTCCCTGCGGGGACCGTACATGTGGCCGTGGTCGATCCGGGGGTCGGAGGGACACGCGCCCCGATCGCCGTGCGCTGCGCGGACGGCACGTTCCTCGTCGGACCCGACAACGGGGTTCTCTACCCGCTCGCGGCCCGCCTGAGGCCGGTCACCGTGATTCGGCTCGAACCCGCTCGGGTGAATCCCGGTCACGCCGTGAGCGCGACGTTCGAGGGACGCGACGTCTTCGCGCCGTCGGCAGCCCGCCTCGCGACGGGAACGCGCGTCACTGCGCTCGGCACCCCACACCGGCTCGCTTGCCACCCACTTCCCACCCCCGTCCGAAGTCGAGGCTGGGTCACCGGACGCATCCTGCACGTCGATCGGTTCGGGAACGCGATCACCAACGTGCCGACGACCTGGTTTCCCGGAGCGACGGGAATGGTCGCGGTCCGGGTCGGGGGGCGCACGAGGAGCCTGCCGCGCCGTCGAACGTACAGCGAACTCCCGCGACGCGGGATCGGCGTCCTCGGTTCGAGCTTTGGAACCCTCGAGGTCAGCGCGCGAGAATCGCGCGCCGTGGACCGTCTTGGGCTCTCGGTCGGGCGTTCCATCGCGCTGCGCTCGCTCGCCCCCCGGGCAGACGGTAAATATCGCCGACCGTAGGTACCGGTCCCTCGACCGACGGGTATCCCGGGCGACCGCACGATGGCAAAGCGCGACTACTACGAGGTTCTCGGACTTCCGCGCGCCGCGTCTTCGGACGACGTGAAGTCCGCTTACCGGCGCTTGGCCCGGCAGTACCATCCCGACGTCAACAAGGGCGACACGAAGGGCGAGGAGAGGTTCAAGGAGGTCTCGGAGGCCTACGAGGTCCTCGCCGACGCGGAGAAACGCAAGCGCTACGACCAGATGGGGTTCGCCGGCGTCGAGACGGACTTTGGCCCCCAGGGGTTCACGTGGCAGAACTTCACGCACGTGGGCGATCTCCAGGACCTCTTCGGCGGCTCCGACTTCTTCCAGCAGCTCTTCGAGCAGGGATTCCTGCAGAGCGGATTCGGCGGCACCCGGGGTCGGAGCGCCGGCCGGGGAAGCGACGTCGAGGTACCGGTGCGGCTCCCGTTCGCCGCGGCCGTCACGGGCGCCGAGCCGACGCTCGAGGTCCCCCACCACGGTGGCTGCGACGACTGCAAGGGGACCGGCGCGCGCGACGGCACGGCCCTCGAGACGTGCCCGGAATGCGAGGGACGCGGCCAGGTGCGACGGAGCCAGAGCCGCGGCTTCAGCCAGCTCATCACGATCTCCGACTGCCCGATGTGCCGGGGATCGGGGAAGCGGATCAAGGAGGCGTGCGCGACGTGCCACGGGACGGGTACGGTCCGTAGGACCAAGCGCATCCAGGTCACGATTCCCCCGGGCGTCGAGGACGGCTCGGTGCTTCGCGTCCCGCGCCAAGGACTGCCGTCGAACGCGGGCGGTCCTGCGGGCGACCTGTTCGTCCAGGTGAGCTTCGAGTCGGACGGAATGATCCGGCGCGAGGGCACCGAAGGGTTCGCGGACGTCGAGGTCCCGCTCGTGGACGCGCTCTTCGGCGGAGAGGTCCGCGTCGCGACGATCACCGGCGAGGCCCTCCTCAAGATCCCGGCGGGCACGCAGCCCGAGGCGCAGTTCCGGCTCCGCGGCGAGGGATTCCCTCGGCTTCGCGGCCACGACCGGGGCGACCTGATCGTCACGGCCCACATCGCCCTCCCGCGGAGCCTCACGTCCCGCCAGAAGGAGCTCCTCCGGGAAGCGCTCGGTGCGCCATCGGCCCCCGCGCGGAACGCCCGGCGCCCGGGGATCTTCGGCCGCCGGAGCTGATCGAGTGCCCGACGACGACGTGCCGATCGAGGGCGGAGACCACTACTTCTCGGAACGACCGCGCTCGGCCTCGAAGCCCCGCGAGCTCCGATTCCTCTACCGGGGCTCCGTCCTCTTCTTCCTCGTCGACCAGGGCATCTTTGCCTCGCACGGACTCGATCCGGGGACAGCGCTACTCATCGAGTCGATGGCCCCGGGTCCGAAGGACCGCGTGCTCGATCTTGGGTGCGGCTGGGGGGCGATCGGCGTCGCGGCGGCCAAGGCCTCGCCCGAAGGGCACGTCGTGCTGACCGATGTCAATCGGCGGGCCGTGCACCTGGCCCGACGCAATCTCCACCGCAACGGCGTCGGCAACGCGGAGGTGCGCGCGGGCCCGATGTTCGAGCCCGTGGCGGAGGAGCGATTCGATCTCATCGCCACGAACCCCCCGTACCACGTCGGGCGCCCGGCGATCCTCCGATTGCTCGAGGAGGCCCCCGCCCACCTGACGGCGACGGGGACCCTGCTCGTCGTCGGAAAGGGCAGCCAGGGGATCCGGTTCTACCAGGCGTGGCTCGAGGAGCATTGGTCCGGAACGGTGGAGGTCCTCGCGCGGGGAAGCGGCTACCGCGTGCTGGCCGCGGTCCGGGACCCGAACATCCGGAAAGCGTAGAGACGCCCCAGATGTCTCAGGTACTCGCCGACCTGCTCGCCCCCGAGCTTGCTCTCGCCCGCGAGGCGGGGCGCGAAGACGTACGGCACCTCGAGCGACGGGCGCGGTCGGCACCGGACGAGGATCTCGAGCGCGATCTTGTAGCCGACCGGTGAGAGGCTCGCGCCCGCGAGGATCGAGCGATCGAAGGCGAAGAAGCCGCTCATGGGGTCGGTGACCCGTGTCAGCGGGCGGGCGAGGATCTGCGCCCCGCGCGAAATGACCCGACGGCTCCCGCTCAATCCGTCCGACCGGGCGCCGGGAAGGTGCCGGCTCGCGAGCACGAACCGGGCACGGCCGGAGAGGATCGGCGCGACGAGCGACGGGATCGCCTCCGGGGGATGGCTCCCGTCCGCATCCATGACGGCGATCACGTCGGTCCGAGCGTGAGCGATCCCCTCGATCACCGCCGAGGCGAGGCCCATCCGCGTGGCCCTTCGAAGGACGCGGTACGGGCCGGTCCGACCGAGCTCCTCGATGACCGCCGCGGTGCCGTCGGGCGAGCTGTCGTCGACGACCAGCACCTCGCCGGGAGGATCGACGAGGACCCGCCGAATGCGGGCGTCCAACGCCTCGAGCGACGCGCGTTCGTTGTACGTCGGCAGGACGACCGAGAACGCCGCAGGTCCCGCCACAGCAGGGCCAGCGCCGCCGGGATAATGGGTCTGCGCCCCCGAGGGTACACCGCGCACCGAAGCGCTTAAAAGCCGCAGCCATCTCGGCGCGCCCACTCCGGTCTTCCGGGGCCGTCGGCCCTCCCGCGGGTCGTCTTCCCCCCGACCGGTACCATCCGAAGGAGAGTGAGGATCGCGCCCAAGAACCCCAAGGAGGCCGAGGAGAAGCCCCCAGCGGGCGCTCCAGCGGCCCCCGAGCAGCCCGAGAAGACCCCGTCCAAGAAGGACAAGGGGGGCAAGGGCAAGGACGGAAAGGAAGGCAAGGAGGGGAAGGAGGGCAAGGGAAAGACCGGAAAGCCCGGCGGTCCCGGCTCTCCGTCGAAGGCCAAACCGATCCCCGACAACCCCAACTTCCGCTACATCGTTCGTGTCGCCGGCGCCGATCTGGACGGCCGCCGCCCGACCGCCCTCGCGCTCACCGGCGTGCGCGGCGTCGGACTCCGCATCGCCGAGGTGGCGTGCCGGATCGCCGAGGTGAACGCGGCCGAGATGATCGGCAACATCCCGGAAACGACCGTCGATCAGCTCGAGACGGTGCTGACGACGCTTCCCGACCGCCTTCCGACCTGGATGCTCAACCACCCGTCCGACTACGCCACCGGCACTGCCCACCACCTCCTCGCGGGCGACCTCGAAACGGCCCGGCGCGACGATGTGAATCAGATGAAGATGATCCGTTCCTACCGCGGCGTGCGCCACGAGCGCGGCCAGAAGGTCCGGGGCCAACGGACGCGTTCCAACGGACGCACCGGCATGGCCGCGGGAGTGCTCAAGAAGGCCGCGAAGGAAGCGGCGTCCGCGAAGGGCAAAGAAGGCGCCGGACCAGCCGCGGCCCCCGCGGCGGCGACCGCCGCCACCCCGGCCGCCCCCGCGGCCGCGGCAGCCCCCGCCAAGGGCGGGGCCGCCAAGACGACCGCTCCCGCCAAGGAGAAGAAGGCGTAGGCACGATGGGCGATCCGAAATTCCTCCGCCGCACGTACGACACTCCCAAGCACCCGTGGGAGGCCGGCCGGATGGAGGAGGAGCGCAAGCTGCTCGTCAAGTACGGCCTCAAGAACAAGCGGGAGCTGTGGAAGGCCCAGTCGATCCTCCGGGGTTTCCGGGGCCAGGCGCGGGAGCTCGCGGCCCGCCTCCGTGCGGGCGAACACCAGGCGCAGCTCGAGACCGACGGCCTCTTGGGCCGCCTGACCCGCCTCGGCGTCCTCCCCGTCGGCACCCCCACGATCGACGACGTGCTCGCCCTGCGCGTCGAGCAGATCCTGGAGCGGCGGTTCGAATGGATCGCCGTTCAACGGGGACTCGGGCTCACGCCGAAGGGCGCGCGCCAGCTGATCGTCCACGGCCACCTGGCCATCGGCGACCACCGGGTGACGCGTCCCGGGTACTTCGTGCCCGCGACCGAGGAGGGACAGATCGCCTATTCCTCGGGGAGCGGCCTCAACGACGAGGCGCACCCGATCCGCGCCGCGATCCGCGAGCGCGCGCAGGCCCGCGAGAGCGCCCCGGCGCCGGGCCCGTCTCCTGAAGGGGGTGCGTAACGATGGCGAAGATCGGCATCGCGCACATCTTCGCGAGCTACAACAACATCCACATCACGGTCACCGACATCACAGGCGCGGAGACCCTCACGAAAGCCACCGGCGGCATGGTCGTCAAGGCCGCGCGCGACGAGTCGAGCCCGTACGCCGCGATGAAGGCCGCCGATCAGGTCGCCGCGGTCCTCAAGGAGAAGGGCTTCGACACGCTCCACGTGCAGGTCCGCGCGCCGGGCGGCAACCGCGCCCGCTCCCCCGGTCCGGGGGCGCAGGCCGCGATCCGCGCGCTCTCGCGTGCCGGGATGCGGATCAGCCGCATCGAGGACGTCACGCCGATCCCCCACGACGGGACCAAGGCGAAGGGAGGCCGGCGCGGCCGCCGGGTGTAACATGGACGTCGCGATCCAGGAGCTCAAGCCGCGTGCGATGCGGCTCGACCTCACGAAGACGACCGCCGCGCAGGTGAACGCGATCCGTCGCACGCTCCTTTCCGATCTCCCGAAGCTCGCGATCGAGGACGTCGAGTTCCACCTGGGACCGATCCGCGACGAGACCACCAACAAGGACTACGACTCCTCGACGAGCATGTTCGACGAGGGCGTCGCCCTCCGGATGGGGCTCCTTCCGATCCCGACGGACTTGGGCCAGTTCCGGCGGAAGTCGGAGTGCACGTGCAACGGGGCGGGCTGCCCCCACTGCCAGGTGATGTTCTCCGTCGACAAGAAGGGACCCTCGACCGTCTACTCGAAGGACCTCGTTCCCCTGGGCGACGCGTCGCTCGCGATCGTCGAGCCCGAGATCCCGATCGTTCGGTTGGGCGCGCGCCAGGCGCTGCTCGCCTACGCGACCGCCGTCGTCGGGTCGGCGAAGGAGCACGCGAAGTGGCAGGTGGCGTTCGCCGTCGGGCAGTCGCCCCGACCTCACGTCAAGATCCAGCGCCACTCCGGCTGCACCGACGCGTGCTTGAAGCGCGTGGCCGGCTCGTGCCCGGTGAACATCCTCGACTTCTCCTCCGGTAAGCTCTCGGTCACCGACGAGACGAAGTGCATTCTCTGCTGGGCCTGCGAGAAGACCTGCGAGCACGGCTCCGTGCGCGTCGAGCCGGACGATGAGGAGTATTTCCTCCGGTTCGAGACGGACGGTTCGCTGACGTCGCGCGAGGCGCTCCGCTACGCGCTCAAGGATCTCAAGCGGCGCTTCGAGGACCTCCGCGAGGCGGTCCAGGGCATCCCGTAAGCGCACCTATCGGGTACCGCCGCGCACGCGCGGGTTCGTGGGGCTCGTCCAATCGAACCGCAGTAGCGCGCCGATCCGTCCGAGCGCCTCGAGCCGCTTCCCGCCGCTCCCGCCTCCGCGCACGATGAAGACCCGTGCGCGGGCCGAGCGCGCACGCTCGAGCATCGGCGCCACCGCCGGCTCGCGGAGCAGGTCCTCGAGCACGAGCAGGGTCTCGACCGCACCGCCGTCGATCGCCTCGCCGACCTCGCGGAGGCCGACCGCCGCGCGCTTCCCGCCCCCGAGGGCCGTAACGAGCTGCTCGATGAGGTCGGCCTCCTCGGCCGCCACGCTCCCCTGGAGCGCCTCGGCCGCGCGGCCCGATCGCAGCAGCTCGTCGACGCCGATCCGGCCGGACTCCGAGCTCGCGTAGACGCGGAGCTTCTTCTTGAGCTCCGGGGCACGTTCCAGGAGACGCTTCGCCACTTCCTCCTTGAGGAACCCAGGCCCGGCGACCACCAGGCTCGCCGCGGCGTCCGCCTCCTTTCGGAGGAGCTCCACGAGCTCCTCCACGTACAACGTTCGGTCCCGCTCGGGCTGGGTTCCGGCGTACCGTTTCCCGGCGAGGGTCCGATTGAGGTCCACGACCGGCGTGATCGTCCGGCCCTGCAGTCGGACGATCGCCGACTGACCCCAGTCGACCGCGGCGAGGACGAGAAGCGGTTCCCCGCGCGAGTGGAGTCCCTCCTCGAGGAGGGTCCGGTCGACGGAGGAGAGGGATTCCTTCTGGATCGACACCTCCTCGCCCTCGACTAGATCGAGGGTGTGGTGACGACCGACGTCGAACGGTCCCTCGACGATCGGGCCGGTGACGCGCACGTGCCGGGAGAACTCGTGGAACTCGATCTGCTCGGAGCGGACGACCAGCCAGACCCGCCGACGTTCCCGATGGGCGGCGGGAGCGTCCTCCGGGGCTTCCGGGTCGCGCCGCGTCGTCGACGCGCCGACCCGCTCGCCCGGCTGGATGAGCCGGGCGATCCGCCAGAGGTCGCTCGCGGTCTCGATCCGCAGCTTGAGCAGCCCCGTCGAGGTGTCCTGGTGGATGAGTCGCACGGTCCCTCCCGGCGAGCTGTAGGGGAAGGTGGCCTACATAGTGCCTCGGTCGACAGCGAGGCGCGCCGGTCGCGCGGCGCGTCCGCTTCATTCTCCGTCGGGGAAGGCTTAATGGCGGTGGCTCGCGTCGGTCGGCCGGAACACTCGTGAGCCGGTGGTCCTCGCTTCTGCACCAGCGATCGTTCGTGTATCTGCTCGTCTCGGGCGGGGCGTCGCTCGCGGCCCCGACGGGCTCCCTGATCGTCGTCAGCTGGGCGCTCGCCCACGCGTTCCCCGCGTCCCTGCCTCCCTCGTACCCGGCGGTGGCGCTCGCCCTGCTGGGTCTCTCGTCGACGATCCCGACGCTCGGCGCCGCCCTCGTTTCCGGCACGTTGGCAGATCGAGTCGACCGGCGGAAGCTGATGCGCGCGGTGAACCTGGTCGCCCTGCTGGCGACCGTGGCCGTGGCGGCGATCCTCGTCGCCCGCCCCGAGACCCACGTCCTCCTTCCCGGCGTGTCCGGCGTGTACCTGCCGCTCTGGGTGGTGCTCCTGTACCCATGCTGGGCGGTCGAGACCGCAGCGATCACGCTCTTCCGACCCGCGTTCAATGCCTCGGTCCCCCGGTTGGTCGCCCGCTCTGAACTGGGAACGGCGAACGGTCTCGTGTACGCCGTAGCGCTCCTGCTCTCGATCGTGGCGAGTCTCGCCGCTTCTGGCCTGGCGTCGTTCGTCTCCTGGGGGTACGCGCTCGTGATTCCCGTTGGCCTGTTCCTCGTAACGCAGCTGACCCTGCAGCTCCTCGACGCGGACCTCGCACCCCGGCGAGAGGGCCCGCCCCGGAAGTTCCTCCAGGACGCGTCCGATGGGTACCGATATCTGTGGCAGCGTCGGGATCTGTTCGAGCTGACGATCGCGGCCCTCGCGGTGAACTTCTTCTCGGCCGTAGCGTTCGTCGAGCTCGGCCTCTACGCCACCTTCTGGCTCGACGTATCGGACGCCGTCCTCTTGGGCGCCCTGGTGGCGGCCGGCAGCCTCGGCGCGGCCGTCGGCGGACTACTGGTCAATCGCCTTCACTTCGAGCCACGGGCCGGTCGATTGCTCGTCCTCTTCACCCTGGGCCAGGGCGCGGCCGTCCTCGCGCTCGGGTTCGTCCGTTCGATCTGGCTCGCGCTACCGGACATGTTCCTGTTCGGCCTCTTCCCGGGGATGTTCACGACGGTCTTTCTCGCGACGGTCCAGGCGACGGTGCCCGACGAGAAGCTCGGCCGCGTCCTCGCCGCGGACGAGGTGGGAAGTTACGCGCTCGTCCCCTTCGGCCAGTACGCGGGTGGCCTCCTCACCGTCGCCTCCTCGATCCAGGCAACGTACATCTCGGCCGGCGTCGGCACGGTCGGCGTCGGGGGCCTCATGGGCGCGATGCGGGACATCCGGCGGCTCCGTTTCTCGGCACGCCCGGAGCGCGGCGCCTCGGCCGAGGTCCCACCGCCCGCCCCCGAGCCGGCCGTTCCGTGATCGTGCTCCCGTCGCGCCCGAACCTCGCCCGTCCGTCTGGCGGCAGTTCCCAACCGCTTCTGCGACGAGCGAGACGCGCGGAAAGAGTATTAAGTCGACAACACGAGTCGAGCGCGGACATGGGGGGTACAATCGCCGCTCCCCCGCCTGCCGAAGGCGGGGCCGTAGCGCAGCCGTTCACCGGTCGTATGGACGACCGGAAGTACCACCTACTTCTGCGCATCCACGAGAACGGAATGCGCGCAATGTTGGGGGTTACGAAGCATCCGGACTGGCGGAACAAGCCGCACGTCACGAGCTACTTCGACTGCATCATCGGCGCGCGCGTCGCCCGGATGGCGTACGACCGGTACCCCGACGCGCCCGAGCCGGTCCGCGCGTTCCTGCGCCTCCACCACATGCACGAGGTCTGCCACTGCACGATGGAACGCAACCCCGTTCCGGCGAAGATCGCCGACCGTATCGCCGATTTCCTCATCGGCGTGATGAAGGAGCACGGGCTCGTGGCGTACCTCTCCTGCGCGCAGCTCACCGCCGAACGATCCGCGTTCGGGCTCGCCTTGTTCGGCCAGTTCCCCGACGATCCGCACACGACCACGAAGGGCGGCATCGACGAGTTCTACCACACGACCACTCCCCTGCTCCTGCTGGCGTACCTGAACCCCTCGGAGGAGGAACTCCTCCAGGCGATCCACGACCAGGAGGCGTTCCTCAAGCTCGTCAAGGTGCCGAGCGAGGGGCTCTACGCGCCTACCCTCGAGATGCGCTGCACCCTCGCGGGGCGCGAAGCCCACTTCGTCTAGGGCGAACGCCGCCGCCGCGACGGATCGCCCCCGGGCGCGATCGCGGAGGAAGTACCGACGACGCGCCCGTGAATCGGATTCGACGGAACGATGGTATCCCCGGACCCCCTCTCCCGCGCGAGGGATCGAGCGAGGAGGAGAACCATGAAGCTAGGAATGACCGCAGCTGCCGCACTGATCGCCCTGACGATGGTGTTCGTCGCCGGAGGGGCGACGGCGTCGTCGATCCTCAACGGACCCGGCCCGCCGGTGGGATCCGCCCCACAGGTCCTGATGTACTTTGTGACGCTCGCCTCCGAGCCCGACCTGCAGGGCCCGGCCGCTCACTTCACACCGTACTACTCGCAGGCCCACCTCGGGCTCACCCAGATCATCCTGGTGAACCTGGACCGGACCCCCCACATCTACCAGCTCACGGGGACGCCGATGGTCTTCAGCGTCGGACCGTTCCACAGCTTCTCGGTGGTGACGTACCTCTCGCACCCGGGCGTGTACACGTGGACCGTGGTATTGCCCTACCCCGGAGCCCCGTTCGGGGCGACGGTCGGACTGGTGGCGGTCCGTTAGAAGGCGGGCGGATCGTCGGCGGTCCCGTCGGTCTCGAGATGACGGGATCCGCCGAGCAGGAAGCCACTCGAGCGGCGACGACCGCGCCGCCGTACGCGCGCGTACCCCATCGGGGCTTTGGGACCGAACTCACCTTCAAGCAGTTCGGGACTTGTTCTTTGGGCGCGGGACCGATTCGAGCCGGGGAATTGGAATGGGTCCCACAGCGCGATGCCAGGACTTTGGGATCGGATCAAGCTGCCGCGCTGAGGGCGGGACCACCCAGCAAGGCCCTCCCACCCGCCGGCTCCGGCCGTCCCCGCGCGGGGGAGCTAATGAAGAGAGGCGCGCCATTGGGTCGTGTTGCCCGGTAGCAAGACGATCGAATGGCTACTCGAAGAAGAGCAGCCGTCGGTTCGGTATCTAGCCCTGACCCAGCTTCTCCAGAGAAAGGCGGGCGATTCCGACGTCCGGGAGGCGAAGGCCAAAATTCCAAAGGCGGGGTGGGCCGCGGAAGTGCTTGCTCGCCGAGACCCGGCAGGTTGGTGGGTCCGAGACCGAGGATGGCTCGAGCCTCGTTTCTTGGGAACCCACTGGAACATGCTCGCACTGGCGGACCTCAGAGCCACGCGCGCCATCCCTGAGGTCAATCAATCCTGCGAATACTGGATGGCCAAGTCTCCGCTCGAAGGCGGCGGCGTCGGAGGCTTCGGGAAGGGGAAAGGCCACCACTGCTACACTGCCAACATGGCCCGCGGCCTCGTTCGCCTCGGGTTCGAGGATGACCCCAGGGTCCGAAAGACGCTCGAATGGATCGTCCAGACTTCCCATCCGAAAGGAGGCTGGACCTGCCGATTCTCTACGGCGGGGCCAGCCCCCAGCCGGACCCTCGATGCATGGGAGGGATTGGGCGCGTTCGCCGCCTATCCTCGCTCGAAGTGGAGCCCTGCGATGCAGGCTTGCGTAGAGCGAAGTGCGGAGTACTATCTCGAGCACGAGCTCCACGTCCAGGGGGAGAGGTACGAACCGTGGTACCGCTTCCATTGGCCGGTTCACTACTACTACGACCTCCTGGTAGGGCTCGACTGTCTGACCGCCCTTGGATATGGGCGAGACCGCCGGCTCGGGTATGCGCTCGAGCTCCTGCGCAAGAAGCAGCGCCCCGACGGGAGATGGAATCTGGATGCAGATCAACCGGACCCCGATCCCGAGTCGGCCCGGTGGTTCGCGAAACATCCGGACAAACGACCGACGCCGCTGACGTTCGAGGTGGCAGGGCGAGCGAGCAAGATGATCACGCTTCGCGCGCTGACCGTGCTTTCACGCGTCGATTGAGCCCCTCCGTCCGATCGACCGGAAGAACGGGACGGGGTGCTAGACTCGCTGTCTGGTATCCCGCTCGTCAATGACTCGCATCGCGTCACGGGGGAGATCGCGAGACCCGGCCCTGAGCTTCTTTCGTCCGAGATGCCGAAGTGAAATCGCGGTCCCGCTTGGCACTGCTCCCCGAGCTCGAGACCAATTCGAGCGGGGGAGCGGGAGTGAGTCCCACCGCCCCCTACCGGGGCGGTGGGGCTCGATCGCCCATCGGAGAGTACCCAGGACCATTGCACAATCCTGGGACTGAATCGGCCCGGGGTCTGAGCCCTTCCAACGCCAAGGCCGAAGTCCGGAGGGCACCGATGACCCGCAGCCGGAGTTGCTGCAGTCTCGGCAGCCTTCCTCCACTAAGGGCACGGTGTGCGTCGCAGTAGTGACGGCCCGCGGATAACTCGTCTGGGCGTCATTCGCTCGGGCGATGTTGCGTGGAACCGTTGGTCACTTGGGCGCTCCGGAATCGGGTGCTGATCCGTTCCTCGCTCCGCAAACTGTTCGGAGTCTTCTGGGGTATTGATGGCGCTCTGAAACTCCTCCCACAGACCCCGTTCTGGTTCTCCGAGAGGGTCCTGGCCGCCAGCATCGGCCAACCGGCGTGGCTGGGCGGGTGGTTCGGATTCTGGGTCCAACAAGCCACCGACTACAGCGTCTTCGACGTCGACGTCGTCGCCGGCTTGGAATTCGCTCTCGCGTTCGCTCTCGTCGCTGGCTTCCTCCGCAAGTCGGCCTACATCGGCGGGATTGCTCTCAGTCTGCTGATCTGGGCGGTTCCGGAGGGATTCGGCGGGCCGTACGAAACGGGTAGCTTCGACATCGGCACCGGGGTCGTCTATGCGATGGCGTTCCTGTTCCTGATCGCCCTCGAGATAAGTTCGGACGCCAACCGGGGCACCCTGGACGAGTTCTTCGAAAGACGAGTCTCCCGCTGGAGCGGCTGGGCTGAAGTGGTTAAGCAGACTCCGGCGTCAGGTCGGGGAGACGTCTCGTGACGAACTGGGATCGCGTCCAGAAGCAGCGGAGCCGCGGTCGGTCCTGGTCTCAGATCGCCGACGATCCGAAGGTGGAGTTCGACCCGCCGGCCGGGAGCGCTTCGGGTCGGGCCCTCAAGGCCCTTTACTTCCAGCGAAAGGCGAGAGGGAATCGACTCGGCGGGACGGGGCGATCGGGGAAAGACGACGCGCCGGCCGCCGGACTCGTCTTCGGGACACGTCGCCGGATCTTGGTGCTGGGGGTCGCGGCCCTCCTCGTCGTCTCTGCGCTGACCTATGTCGTCGTCTTTCTGCCGCAGGGATTGGGAACCAACGTCGTCACTTACTGTGGTGGGGAAGGGAGCGGGGCCCACTACCACCCCCTTCTCGTGGTCGACCTCAACGGCGTTCAGCAGCCCCTTCCGTACGATCCGAGCCAATCGGCCGGTATCGGGGTCATCAACTCGCCTATCTACACGAACCCGGCATTGTACTGTCCCGCGACCGCCTCTGGCCAGGGAATGCATGCACTCCACACGCACTCGGGTTCGGGGATCATCCATGCGGAACTGCCCGTGGGGGTCCGGGCGACGCCCACTCTCGGGGATTTCTTCGAGGTCTGGGGGCAACCGCTCGATCACTCCTCGGTCTGGTCCTTCTCTGGGGTAGTCTCCGCGACGATGCTCGACATGGACACCGGAGAACGGACCGACTACTCGTCGAGTCCTGGGTCGATCCCCCTGTACGCCCCTGCGGCGGGACCGAAAGCGAATCCGTTCCCTCTCCCTCCGTCGCTCTCGTTCAACGGCCAGTACGGCGATGGTCAGCCGGGGGAGATGTTCTCCGGGGAGATCGTCTGGCTCAATGTTTCGACCACCCCCAACATGATGTCGACGAACATGGCGTGCGACTGCAGCGCGGTTCCGTGCCTCCGGGCCGACCGTTACCCGGCTCTGGACCAGGTTGCTTCGAAGCTCCCAGCCCGCGATCGGTCGCCGACCACTCCCGCCGAGAGACTGCAGGCAGGCGAGCTTCGAACCGTCCTCCCATCTTCGCTGCACTCGTTTGAGCGATCGAGCTTCCCTGTGAGGGCTGGGTCGGGCGACGACCGCCCGTCGGGCGGAGCCCGTGCCCTAATCTAGGCCCCATCCCTTGGTACTTGGACCAAACCGAGCGAGGGACCTGGAGTGGAGCCAACAGCTCGCCATCGAGATAGATTTATAGCCCTCGCCGACATATGTCAGACAAAGACAGTAATCTTGTCTGACGAACATGGCGGACACTTCCGAGCGAGTGACGGTCCGGATCCCCCAGGACCTGATGGAGAAGCTCAAGCGCATCCAGGAGGCAAAGAACACTCCCACGATCTCCGACACGATCCGGGAAGGGCTCGAGCGATACATCGAGATGAACCTCCCACCGCCGAACATTCGCAAGGTGATCGTCGACCTCTCTCGGCAGGACAACCACCAGCTCGAGGAGTTCGTCCGCGAGGGAAATTCCGTCTCCGTCGATGACGCCGTGCGCTCGGCGGTGCGCGAGTACATCCGATCCCGACTCGACACGCTCCCTTCTCCCTCCGGCCGACCCCGTCGTGAGGGAGATTCGGTCGCCGAGGCCGCAGGCCCTCCACCCCGCTAGGCCCGAGGGGCCGCGATGGACGACGACGCACTCGCGCGGTGGTCGGCGATCGCCCCGAAGAGCAGCTTCGCCGTTGTGGGCCTGGGCGGAGCCGGGGGCGATGCGGTCCACGACCTGGTGGAGCTCGGGATCCCCGGCGTCCGTGCCTTCGCGATCAACACCGATGCCAAGCATCTCCTGAGCAAACCCATCGAGGAGCGGATCCTGCTCGGCCAACGTCAGCTCCGCGGTAAGGGGAGCGGCGGGAACCGCGCCTTCGTCCTTGAGGCGGCCGAGGAGGCGAAGGAGGAGCTCGTCCGGCGGTTGCGCCGGTTCGAGATCGTCTTCCTCCTGGCGGGACTCGGCGGCGGCACCGGGAGCGCGCTCCTTCCGTACCTCGCGCGGGCGCTCCGCGAGACCGATGCTCTCCCTGTACCGGTCGCCTTTCTCCCCTTCCACGTCGAGCTCGATTCCAACTCCGACCGGCGCGAGAACGTCGCCGCCACCTTGGAGGAGCTCGAGGGGATGGGCGGACTCCTCCTCGCGCTCTCGAACGAGCGACTCCGGCGCTTCGACTCCCTGCCCCTCCACCGCGTTTTCCACGTCCGGAACACCTACCTCCACAACCTCGTCACGAGCCTCGTCGATATGGTGGAGAACCCGAGCCAGCTCAACGTCGATCTCTCGAGCCTCAAGACCCACCTGCGCGACGCCGGTCTCTCGACGCTGCTCTGCAGCGAGCACCACGTGACGGAGCCGGAACGACTGGTCCAGCAGGCGCTCACCGAGACCCTCCTCGATTTCACCCTCACCGGGGCGCCGTCGGCGCTGGTCCACCTGGACGGCGGATCCAACTTCACTCTCAAGGCGTTCGAGCGCGTCCTGCGCTCGCTCCGCCACCAGCTCAACGAGCCGAAGCGCCTGATCTTCGGCACCCGGATGCACCCCGAACGGCGCGACGTCGTCCGGCTCACCGCGGTCGTCGGCGGACTCGGCCACCGGACCCTCCGCCAGAGCCTCGACAGCGCCCAGGACGCGGCCTCCGCCGACCTCCCGATGGTCCGCTAGGGTGGGGCGCGGGCTCGGAGCGCTTCGCGGCGATCGTAGTGGTTCTGCAGCACGTCGATGCACTGCGAGGCGCGCATCGACCGGGGGCCTAAGGAGACGCGCGGGACTGCGAGACGGGCGAGCAGGGCCTCCTCCTCGGGAGCGGGGCCGTACGGGTCGCAGAGGACCGCGGCGAAGTCCCCAGCGGCATCTGCGCTCTCCTCGAGAGGTGCCCCGTCCTCGGTCAGCCAGATCGCCCCAGGCTGAGCGACGAACTCCGTGATCTCCCGCGATGGGTCGGAGGGTCCCACGAGGATGCCCGGAGAGGACTCGACGTCGTACTCGGCGGGGATGCCCCGGACCAGGGCGTTCTTGAGGAGCGCCGCGGTCGATCGCTCGTCCGGGTTGAGGTGGCGAAGCCGTTCCCCGATCAACCTCAGGTGACGGGGTCCCGGCGGGCGGTCGGAGGCGAAAAGGATCGTCATTTCGGTGTCACGTCGGAGGTCGTTCGAGAGGAGGAACCCGGTCGAGACAGACCGCGCCACCTCGTCGATCCGGCCGCCACCGCCGGCGAGGTCGTTCAACGTGAACTGGCCCCCCGTCGGGACCCGATGGGCCAGGAGAAGGAACCGGCGCATCGGTGAGCCCTACGGCCCAGAACGGATACGGTTAGCGAGCGGCGGCGGGCGGCCCGACGCGAGTTATACGTCAGGTCCGAGCTTGTGGCGGCCCGGGCGGCTCGGGGGCGCGGGCGCAGCGGCGGCGGGGGTCCGGCGGCGTTCCAGCCAGATCTCGTCACCGAGGTCGTGGTAGATCGCGTGGGCGGCGAGGCCGGTGCCGTGCTCGCCGTGGGGGAGGTGGAAGCCGCCCGACCGGGCGGCGTTCGCCGAGTAGACGATGTCCGTCTCGCCCGCCTCGGCCATCGCCTGGGCCTCCTCGCGGGCCAGGTCGAAGATTCTGTCCTTGCGGAACATCCAGTAGTGGATGCGCCACTCGCGGCCGTCGTAGAGGGTCGTCTCGTCGCGCTCGGTCTCGAGGATGCCCGTGTCCTCGAGCATGTAGAACGTGTCCCGGTCGTCCGGCTCCAACACGTTGTCGATGATCCGTTCGTTGAACCCGAAGAAGTTCAGGACGTGGGCGGCGATCGCGCGAGCGTCCTCGGGACGCATCCCGTCGTGGCCCACCGATCGACGGATCGCCTTCGCGAGGGAGTCGTGATCGACCGGGCCCGCCACCGCGAGGGCGGCGTCCGCCGGGATGCCCACCCGTGTGATGGAGACGTCCTGGGCGGTCCGGAGGGGTACCGGGTTGCGGAGGGTGTACGGCTTGCCTGCCGACGGACGAAGTGGGGGGCCGTTCCGCTCCATGGGTAATCAATTCCTAGGCGGCGTATAAAGACCTTCGCGCCCCCGTCTGTCGCGCGCTGTATATCGTGGGAATCGCCCCGCCACCCCCTCCTATGGGTGGGGGGTCGGAAATGGTCACCGGGAGCGCCTTCCGACGTGCTGGAGGGCCTCGATACGGGGCCGCCACTCCTCGGACTCGACCCGGTCCTCGAGCGCCGCCAGGGCGTCGAAGTTCGCGCCGAGCGGCAGGACCGATCGGGTCAGGTAGACGTGGGCCAGACCCCCGGTCGATGGCCCGTTCCAGCCCCGCGCGGTCCTCTCGCGCGCCCGGAACTCGTAGTACTCGGGCGCAGGGACGATCCACATGATCCCGTCGTCCGTCGCTTTGACCCCCGAGGGGCCTCGCAGGCGGGTCTGGAGCCCCAGGTGCTCGATCACGGGGGCGGGGAGGCTGAACAGGAACTTCGAGGAGACCCTGGCCGGGGCGACGTACCGGTTGCGGATCGTCTCGATGCCCAGCAGTTCACCGGCAGCGAACGAGGCGACGACCCGAACGATCCCCGGCCCGCGGGCCAGGAACGAGATCCCCCGCGCCGGCGAGCGCATTCCCTGCACGTCGCCCGGGCGGAACTGGATCAGCTCGGCCACCTCGACCGGGAGCTGGACCGAGAGGTACGTCGGATGCAACGCCCGGACGACGACGTACTCCATCGATGCCGGCCGTCACACGCGGCTCGAGGTATTTGAACTGTGAGCGGCGGGCCCGGCAGCTTCCACGACGCGACGCGGCCCGAGCCGCTCGAGGACCGGTAGAATCGCGGCGCGGGAGCTGTCGCGAACGACCGCGTCCGCGCGCGCCTCGACGTCGGGCAGGGGGGAGTTGAAGGCGATCCCTGCCCCGACAATCGGGAACAGGGCCGCGTCGGCCCATCCGTCCCCGACGTGGGCCACGGCGCTCGGGGCGATCCCCCACTTCTGCTCGAGCCGGAGCAGCCCGGACCGCTTGTCGGCGAGTGCGGGCCCGCTGTCGACGATCCGGTCGTGCTCGAGGCGGGTGCCGTCGGTCCCCTCGGCCGCGTCGAACCCGAAGTTCCGGACGTACCAATCGCAGACGTAGGTCGGGTTGTGCGTCAAGAGCGCCACCCGGATACCGCGGTCCTGGAGCGCCTCGAGCGTCTCGGGGATCCCGTCGACGAGAGGCGTCACGGCGAGCACCTGCTCCACCTCGGCGATCGAGCGTCCCACCGCGATATCGAGCAGATTCTTGAGGTGGCGATCCTCGCCGGTCCGGTGGGCGAAGAACTCGCGGTTCGACGCGTCGTACTCCGCCTCCTTGCCGAAGGCGCGGGCGAGGAGGCGCCAGCCGTGAACCCGCGTCAACGTGCCGTCGAGGTCGACGGTGACGAGGCGGTACGGCAGGTCGACCATCGGCTAGCGATCGGTCCTGCGCGCACCGGCGGAGCTTCCGAGCAGGATGCCGCCCACCCAGACCGTGACGAGCGCGAGGCCCAGGATCGGGAGGGTCCCGGCGAGCGCGCCCGGGGTCGAGGGAAGGAGCCCGGCCGAGAAGAAGAGTCCCGCGAGCGTGAGGAAGAGCCCGCCGAGAACGCGCCGCTGCCGGCGGATCCGGCGACGGTCCTCCTCCGGGGTGAGGACCACGGGAGGGGCGGGAGGACGGAACATGCCGAGCGCGAGGGTAGAGGCCGCTTAACCGTGGTGCCCGACGGAAGGGAACGGCCGACCTCGACCGGGGACCCGCGCCGGGATGGGGATATAGGGCTTGAGCCTCGCGCGAGCGTGCCGGAGCGAGCGTCGCCCAGCCGAAAGTCCCCCGACGGGGAAGCGGAGGCACGGACCGAGCGACGCGTCCGGGCGCTCGAGAACCCGCTCGATGTCCGTCCGCGCCCGGACCCCCGCTTCGTCCGTCTGGAGGTTCGCAACCCGGCCCACGGGACCCGCTACGACGTGCTCCTGCCATCGTTCCCCGATCGCGAGGGCGGCTTCTGCACGTGCACCGACTTCGCGCGCCGTGGGATCGGGACGTGCAAGCACCTCGAGTCCGCCTGGCTCTGGGCTGCGGAGCACCCGGAAGGCCCCGGACCTACCCCGAAGGAGGCGTCGCACGCCGCCGACTGGGCCGAGATCGATCGCCGTCTCCGTGCCCAGGGAAGGAGCCGTGCCCTCGACCCGATACGCTACCGGCTCGCGGGATCGGCCCTGTTCGAATAGGCGAGCGACGGCCTCAGCCCTGAGTGAAACGCCAAGAAAACAGCTCGCCGCGCCCATTCGGGCGGGGGAAAAGGTTCGAGCGGATCCGTCGGTGGGGTCGTCCTAGGTGGACATCCCGGGCGCGCCCTTGAGGGCCCGGATTTTGTAGTACTCCGGGTCCACGATGACCTCGCCGTTGATCCCCATCGTCTCGATGGTCTTGAGCGTCTTCCCCGCGCCCGCCTTCGCCGCCTGCCAGTCCGGGATCGGGATCGAGAACTTCTTCTCGACCTCGGTCCGGTAGATGGGACCGGAGTTGTACGAGCAGAACGGAATGATCCGTCCGTCGGGCACCGAGTAGTGGATATCGCAGCGCATCAGGCGCTGGATATCGTAGTCGTACGCGTCCTGGAAGTGCATGTTGCCGATGTAGAGCGTCCTCCAGGTGAACTTCGCGAGCGCCTCCTTGTTCCCCTCGGTGAAGATCCCCGCGATCAGGCGCGCACAGTCCTTCTCCTTGAGGCCCTCCGGGGCCTTCGTGAAGTCGAAGAACTTCGACACGTCGTGGAGCAGCGCGGCCCCGGCGACCATCGAGCGCACGCGAGCGAACCGGGCGTCCCGGTACTTCTCGATCATCCCTTCGACGCTCTCGAAGAAGCCGTCGACGTCCATGAACCGCGGGAGGGCGGTGATCTTGGAGCCGTCCTTCGAGACGAAGGCGAACGTCGCGCACCCGCAGCCGGGGTGGGTCGTCAGGGTCATCTTCTCCTCGCCGTGGATGATCGAGACGAGCTCCGAGATCGGGGCGATCGACGGGACGGGGAAGAAGTCCGACTTCTCGAACGGTCCGTCGGTGCAGAGGATCCGCACCAGGTCCGACTGGGTGAACCGCATTTGGAAGCGGTCCTTGTCGGGGATACGGGCCGTCAGTGCGACCGGCTGGAAGTTGACGCCGCGGACGACGTCCAGGTTGTCGATCGCGTACTTGACGGTCGGCCAGATCTCCTTCTCGTTGAACCCGCCGACGAGCGTCGGGACGAGAACGACGGAAAGGGGCTTGTCCGGCTTACCCGCCGCGCGCTCGGCCGCCGAGGTGTGGGTCTCGCGTGCGGCCTGGATGGCCTTCGTCTTGACCTTGAAGAGGGGCACGCCGCGCACCTTTCGGTAGATCTCGTCGTCGAGGCCGTCGAACTGCAGGTAGAGCGTGTGCAGGCCCGAGTCCCGCGACGCCTGGGCGAAGCCGGGTTCGTTGGCCATCCGGATGCCGTTCGTGGCGACCTGGATCTGCTTGAAGCCGAGATCGCGTGCCATCGAGCACGCGTCCAGGAACAGCGGTGAGAGCGTCGGCTCGCCGCCCGAGAACTGGACCGCCACGGCGCCGACCGGCTTCTGCTCACGGAGCGTCTTGAGCATGAAGTGGATCTGCTCGCGGGTCGGCTCGTAGACGTACCCCGCCGCGTTCGCGTTCGCGAAGCAGACCGGGCACTTCAGGTTGCAGCGGTTGGTCAGGTCCATCAGGGCGAGACCCGTGTGCGACTTGTGGTGACTGCACATCCCGCACGTGGTCGGGCAGCCCTTGAACTTGTCATAGTAGGGGTTCTCGTAGCCGACCCCGTCGTGGGCGTAGACCTCCATCCGGAGGTAGAGATCGACATCGTTCGAAATGATGTCCCAGAAGTAGCCGTGCACGCGGCACGTCTTCTCCATGATGACGCGGTTGTCCTTCTCCCGAACGACCGCTGGGATCACCTTGATACACTCCGGGCAGACGGACGCCGTCTTCCGCGGAAGGCCCCTCGGGGCCTGGAACTCCTTCATTACCCTCGCCGGCATCTCGTGTTGCTCCTGCTTGGGCCCGTTCTTGCGAACCTGGCCTATCCCGCCCACCCTCTCCGGCCTACATTAACCATCTGTCGTGAACGTGACTACAATTGCTACGTTCCGTGAGGGAGTTTCGCACGGTCTCCATCGCTACAACCACACGACTCGGGCCGTCGGGGGTCTCGCGGGCGTTAAGTCGCAGCAGGCGTACGCCCCCTCGCATGGCGCGCAAGGGTCGACGCACGGGAACCGCTCGTTCCTCTACCGCGAGTGCGACAAAGCGACGGAGTGCTCGCCCGAAGCCGGCCGCTCGGCGGGGCTTCGTCGGCCGCGAGAGCTCGCCCGTGCTCGATCGCTACCCGGCCAAGGGGACCGCGACGCCGCCGGCGGTCGTCGCTCCTCCGCGCCCGACCCCGGTCTCCCCTACCCTGCCGCCGGCCGCACGGGCCCCGACGTCGCCGAACGCGGTCGCAACCCCGTCCCCCGCTCCGACCCCGATGGGGCTCATCTCGCTGGACAAGCCGTTCGATGTCGACGAGTTCTCGCAGAGCCTGGGGGAGACCCAGGTGCGCGTGCTCGTCCCGCGCGAGGACCTTGCCGAGGTCCTGCGCCGCGTGATGGACTTCATGGGGTTCGGCATCTACGTGTACTCCGTCCGGATCGCACCGGAGAACTCGGACACGCTGCGCCGGTTCGTCGTCGAGCTCCAGCGCGTCGACTACTCGACCGCCCGCCGGATGTGGGTGCCGTTCGAGGACAAGGGCCGGGTCGACTCTCCGTTCGGCCCCGGCGGCAGCCCGGCATAGGCGTCAACGCCCCGGTCCGGTCGAATTAAAGAGGCCCGCCGCCGTCGGCCGTCCATGGCAGAGGCGTCCGGACGATCGGTCGTGGAAGCGGAGGTGCGCGCCCTCCGGCAGGAGGTCGCGGAGCTCCGCGACGAGCAGAAGGCGATGACGCACGCGATCGAGGAGATGACCCGGACGTTCCGGTCGATCGCGGTCCACCTCGGGATCGCGAGCGAGCCGTACAAGAAGGCCCCTACCGGGTCGTCGCGCGACCGCGACCTCCCCGGGTTCGCCTAACCCGCTCTCCGCAGCCGGGCGAAAGGTTAACGCCCGGTCCCCCGTCGCCGCCGCCGGACGCGAAGGGACCTCTCATGACGATCCGCTACTCCGTGACGGGCGACCACGCGAACGAGCTCCGGGTCCCCGTCACGGGAGAGGTCGACGGCCTCACGGGCCCGACGTTCGATCTCGTCCTGCCGTCGTGGGTCCCCGGGTCCTACGTCGTGCTGAACTACGCGCGCGATCTCGATGGAATGACCGCGCGCCTCCCCTCCGACGGCCGCCCGGTCCGCGTGGAGCGCATCGACAAGGCCCGGTGGCGCGTCGCGACGGAGGGTTCCGGGTCCGTCGAGGTGCAGTTCTCGGTCTACGGCCATCACATGGTGACCGAGGGGGTCGATGTCTCGGCCGACCACCTCTTCGTCAATGCGGCCCTCTGCCTCCCGTACGTCGAGGGACGCAAGGACGAGGCCTACGAGGTCGCGATCCGCGTCCCGCCGGACTGGAAGATCTATACCGAGCTCGCCGAGGTCGGAACGTCGCCGCCCCGGTTCCGCGCCCGCGATTACGACGAGCTCGTGGACTCCCCGATCGACTGCGGACATCCCGTCGACCTGGGCTTCGTCGCCGCTGGCGTGCCGCATCGGATCCTCCTGTGCGGCCATGGGGGGAACTACGAGGCCCATCGGCTCGAAGAGGACCTGCGCAAGATCGCCGAGGCGCAGATCCGCCTCTTCGGCGAATCCCCGATCCGGCACTACACGTTCTTCGTCCACCTCAACGACGTGAGCGACGGCGCCCTCGAGCACGCGAACTCCAACTCGGCGGTCCAACCGAGGACCACCTTCCGACCGCGCTCGGAGTACCTCAAGTTCGTCGCCGTCGCGAGCCACGAGTACTTCCATCTCTACAATGTCAAGCGCATCCGGCCCAAGGCCCTCATCCCGTTCGACTACACGCGGGAGGTCTACACGAAGCTCCTCTGGGCGATGGAGGGGACCACGGACTACTACGCCTACGTGATGATGCGGCGGGCGGGCGTCACCTCGCCGGAGAAGTTCCTGGAGAAGATGGCGGAAGAGGCGCACCGCTTCCTCGCGATGCCCGGTCGCCTCGCCAAGTCCCTCGAGGAAGGCTCCTTCCTCGCGTGGATCGATTTCTACCGACCGTCGGAGGAGTTCCGGAACCGTTCGGTCTCGTACTATCTCAAAGGCCTACTCGTGTCGCTCTGCTTGGACCTCGAGATCCGGGGCCGCACCGAGAACCGCGCCTCGCTCGACACCGTGATGCAGGCGCTCTGGACGCGGTTCGGCCGGCCGGGCCGTGGGATCGGTGAGGAGGAGTTTCTGCCGGTCGCTTCCGAGGCCGCGGGGATCGACCTCGCCCCGTTCTTCGCCAAGTACATCTCCGGCGTCGAGGAGATCGATTTCGATCAGTTCGCGCGGCACGCGGGCCTTTCCTTCGGCCCCAAGCCCGCCAAGGTCGAGCCGGAGGAGGACGGCGAGCCGGGCTGGCTCGGCGTCGAGTACGAGAACCGGGAAGGGCTCACGCGCCTCACGGTCGTGCTCGACGGCGGACCCGGACGCCGCGCTGGGCTTTCCCCGGGCGATGAGATCGTCGCCGTCGATCGCGTCAAGGTCAACCACGAGCAGTTCGCGCGCGCGCTCCTGCGGGCGCCCGCGGGGACCACCCTCGACCTCGCGCTCTTCCGGCGCGGCTGGCTCCTCCACGTCCCGGTAACGACCGGCGCCTCCCCTCCCGAGAAGCACCAGTTCCTGCCGCGCGAGGACGCGACGCCGGCGCAGAAGGCGCTCTACGAGAGCTGGGTGGGCGCGAAGTGGACCCCGCCCGCCAAGCACAGCGACGCCGAGAAGCCGTCGGCCTGATCGTCGCGCTACGACGATGCCACTGGGACCGCCTTGAGCCCGTACCGCCACGCCCCTTCCATCGGGTAGAGCCGGCGCAGGGTCGTCGTGATCCGGGTTCCGACCGCGAGAGGCTCGGGCGCGTGGTCCGTGACCTGGAACGTCGCGCGCACGTTCGGGACCATCTCGGCCAGCACCACCCCGTAGGCGCCCCCGGCGGCGACAATCGGGTCGAACTCGGTCGGGTGCGCGCCCGGCGCGACGAGCGTCGCCGCCAGGACCGTTCCCGCTCGGGGAAGCGCTTCGGGCGTCAGCGCGTCGGTGCGGCCACAGTTCCGACACCGTCCGCGGACCGGGAACGTGAGCGCTCCACAGGTCCCGCACTTCTCCGCGATGAGCCTCCATCGGCTCGGAAGGTTCTCGAGGTACCGGGCCTGCGAGACGTAGGCGCCCTCGGAGACCGCGCCGAGCGCGTCCTCGGGGACCCGACCGGGACGTACGCCGGAGGTCGACGTAACGGTGCCCGCATCAAGGATCTCCACGGACCCCGTGCGGCGGAATCCCAGGAATTGGGTCTCGTCCGAGGCCACCCGCGCTACTACCGTCCATTCCCCGCCGTCGGTCCGCCCCGCGGCGTCCGCGATCCAGTGGGCGGCGGCGAGGGATCGGCCGGGGCCGAACCCCGGCGGCGCGACCGGGCCGGGAACGACGCTCATTCCGGCCTGGGCGCGCTTCCAGAAGGCGAGGAGAACCGGTGGGGCCGCCTCGGCGACGAAGTAGAGAGTGCCGACGGCGCCGGAGGGGGGCAGGCCCGTGAGTCGGGCCGCGTCGCCGATCCACCCGTTCGCGTCCGGAACCCGGTGCGGGGGGTGACGGCGACCTCCGTGCCCGGTCGGAGCGAGTCCCGGCGCATCGCGCAGCTCGAATACGATGGCCCCGGCGCCCATCGCGGCCCGATCCTCCGCGGCCGAACGCGCTACCTCGGCGATGAGGACGAGCGACGCGCCCGGCCCCTCGGCGCGGCTCGCCGATCGGAACGCCGCGCCGAGGCCGGAGAGGCCGGGGTCATGCCGCTCGACGGCGACGTGCGGTGCGTCCAGCGCCTCGGGTAGACCCGCGTCGGCCTCGGTGGGGAACTCCCCGACGAGGTGCAGTCCGTCGATACGATCGTGGCTCGCCGTCGCGCGGGTCCCGAGAAGTTCTGCCGCGGCGACCGCGAGCGTGAACGTATCCTCATCCGGCCCTTCGGCCGATAGTTCGCCCATCCGGAACGACGGGCGATGGACGGCGGCCGCGACGATCGCCCGCGTCATCTTACGTCACCGAAAGGATCGCCACGGTGGCGCTGGCCCCCGATCCTCCGACATTGTGACACAACGCGGACTCGGCGCCCGCGATCTGTCGGTCGCCGGCCGCGCGGCGCAGCTGCTGGAACACCTCGTAGACCTGACTCGCCCCCGTCGCGCCGATCGGATGTCCTTTTGCCTTGAGGCCACCGTCCGGGTTCACCGGCAGCGAACCGCCGATCCGCGTCGCGCCGGAGAGCGTGAGCCGCGCGGCCTCGCCCGGAGCGGCGAATCCCAGGTCCTCGAGCGCGACGAGCTCCGCGATCGTGAAGCAGTCGTGGACCTCGAGGAAGCCGATCGACTTCCGTTCGATCGCGGCGCGCCGGAACGCCTCCTCCGCGGCCCACCGGGTCGCCGCGAAGCTGGTGAGCGACGCGCGTTCTTGGAGGGCGAGGTAGTCCGACCCGGCTCCAGTGCCGGCGACGTAGACCGGGGTGTCGGTGTATCGCTTCGCCTGTTCCTCCCCGACGAGCAGGAGCGCGGCGGCCCCGTCGCTGACCGGGCAGCAATCGTAGAGCCCGAGCGGAGCGGCGACGCGCGGAGCCGCGAGCACCTGCTCGCGGCTGATCGCCTTGCGGAACTGAGCGTTGGGGTTCCGGGTCCCGTTCTCGTGATTCTTGACCGCGACCTCGGCGAGGGCCTCGGGGGTCGTCCCGTGCTCGGTCATGTGGCGGGCCGCGACGAGCGCGTAGACGCCGGCGAAGGTGAGTCCCGCGAGCCGTTCCCACTCCGTGTCACCCGAGACGCCCAGCCAGTAGCGCCGCCGAGGGTTCGTCGTATCCGTCATCTTCTCGAGGCCGACCACGAGCACCGCGTCGGCGTCGCCGCTCTCGATCGCGCGTACGCCGTCGCGCAGGGCGAATCCCGCCGAAGCGCACGCGTTCTCGACGTGCTTCACCGGAGCGCCGACGATGCCGGCCTCCTCCGCGAGGACGGCCGACGCGTTGCCGATCTGCCATCCGGAGAATCCGAGCGATCCGAGGAACGCCTCGTCGACCTGCGAGCGGTCGAACCCCTTGTCGATGCTCGCGATCGCTCCGTCGACCGCGGTGCGGAGCAATGCACGAGGCCCTTCGGGGAGCACTCCGAATCGCGTGTGTCCGGCCCCCACGACCGCCGCGCGCCGCCGAACCACCGATGGGCCCCCGAAGCCTCTTATCACGGGGACCGTTGGGCTCCATAAAAGGGCGAGGTAGAGCACTGTCCGAGGAACCCCCCATCGTCGTCGGCGTCACCGGGGCGAGCGGGGCGCCCATCGCGCTTCGGACGCTCCGCGCGCTCCACGAGGCGGGCATCCCGGTGGCCCTGATCGTCTCCGACGGGGCCGTACCGGTCCTCCAGGAAGAGTGCGGGATCACGCCCTCGGCCCTCGCACCGTTCGCGCGCGATGTCTATGACGATCACGATCTCGCGAGCCCGATCGCGAGCGGTTCGCGCCGCACGCGCGCGATGGCAATCGTTCCCTGTTCTTCCAACACGCTCGCGAAGGTCGCGCTCGGGCTCGCCGACACGCTCCTGACGCGGGCGGCGGCCGTGCACCTCAAGGAGCGCCGGCCCCTCGTCCTCGTGCCGCGCGAGACGCCGCTCGCGACCATCGCGCTGCGTCACATGACCTCGCTCTCGGAGATGGGCGTGGTGATCCTGCCGGCATCGGGACCGTACTACACGCACCCTCGGTCCGTCGACGACATCACCGACTTCCTCGCCGGAAAGGTGCTCGACGCCCTGGGGGTCCCGCACCATCTCTACCGAGGATGGAAGGAGGGGACCGGGTAGCCATGGACCGCGAGGGGTGGGCGCGGTTCTTCCCGCTGCCGTTCGTGGGGGTCGCCGTCCTGCTCGTCCTCCTCATCTTCCTGACGCCGAACCTCTTGCTCGGCGGTGGACCCGCGGCGGGGAGCCTCGCGACGCAGGCCGAGCTCACCATCGATCGGCCGTCGGACGCCAACGTCACCCACTTCTACGTCAACGGTCTGGGGACGGTCCGGTACACGGAGATCCGCGCGATGATCTGCACGAATCTGACGTGGCCGGCCCCCGCGTCGCTCGCGAACCTCTCCTGGGCCAACGCGACCTGGGGGCACGGCGTCCTCGCCGCGGTCTTCTCCTCGACGGCGAACCCGATCGCCATCAACGTGACGGCGACCTACGTGGACGCCTCGGGCTCGGCCGTCGAGTTCTACGCGATCTACGAGTTCTACGTCGGGGCCGACACCCTCGAGGGGACCGCGCTCGCCCCGGGCCTCTCGAACGTCCCGCCGACGCCGCTCGCCTCGCTACCGCTCACGCTCCTGCTCGCCTCGACGACCCCGGGGGCCGTTCCGTGAAGGCGAGCCGCGCGATCGTCTTCTGGGTCGCCGTGATCGCGCTCCTCCTGTTCGTCGAGGTCGCCGAGATCACGCACCTGTTCACCCTCCCGGTCCAGTCCGCCGTCGGCAACCTGGTCTCCTTCGTCTTCGCGCTCGTCTTCACCACGATCCTCGCGCTCATCGGAGCGATCTTCATCGGGATCTACATCTCGCACCGCTTCCTCGCGCCGGGCGGGTTCACGCCGTTCGAGGAGGAGATGCTCCGCATGCGTTCGGACGTCGCGCGCCTCCGCGAGGACGTCGAGACGCTCAAGGGATCGATCGGCCCGGTCGCGATGGAGCCGAAGGACAGGCGCCCGTGAAGATCCCGGTCATCGACAACGGCGGCCAGTGGACCCATCGCGAGTGGCGCGTGCTGCGGGACCTCGACGTCGACAGCCGTATCGTCCCCAATACCGCGGAGCTGGAGGAGCTCGACGCCGACGGCATCGTCCTCTCGGGCGGAGCCCTGAGCCTCGAGGGCACCGCCGAGCTCGGCCACGTCCACCGATGGATCGATCGCGCCACGGTCCCGATCCTCGGGATCTGCGTCGGACACCAGTTCCTCGCGCGGCACTTCGGGGGCTCCGTCGGCCATTCGGGATCCCCCGAGTTCGGCCGCGTCACGGTGACCGTCGACGCGCCCGAGCACCCGATCTTCGCCGGTCTCCCCACCTCGTTCACCGCGTGGGAGAGCCACAACGACCAGGTGACGCGCGTTCCGGAAGGCTTCCTGACGCTCGCCCACTCCCCGACCTGCCGGGTCCAGGCGATGGTCCACCCGAGCAAGTCGATCGTCGGCGTCCAGTTCCACCCCGAGGTCGAGCACACCGAGGGGGGCCGGGAGATCTTCCGGCGGTTCGTCGACCTGTGCCGACGCTGAGGGCCGCCGGACGGCCCCGAGAGGCTAACTAAGGCGGCGTTCTCGGCACCCGTCAGGGCGGTCGATCGTGCGCGCGCGTCGGGCCTCGGGGGGCCGGGAAGGAGAGCTCGTGCAGCGGGCGGCCCGCCTCCGGAAGAGCGTCGATCCGCTCCTGCCCACGCTCCCCCCCTCCTGCCCGACCGCGCGCTTCGACCGACTTCGCGCCGCGCTCGAGAAGGTCCGGGCGTCGAAGGACGACAAGGCCCGCCTGGAGAAGATGGGACGATGGGGCGAGCCGCTGGCCCGCGCCTACGCGGGCCTCCTCAAGTTCTACCTCGACCCGGAGCTCCCCGGCGTTCTCGTCGCGCGCTACCCGGCCGGCGACCTCACGTTCGCGCCGCTCGCGCGCGCCCCACGCGAGGCCCACATCGCCGTCCAGCTAGGGGACGATCCGCAGCGCCTCCTCCTCGGCTATCTGGACTGGGCCCGCAAGGGGTTCCACTTCTTCGCGACGGGTCGGGAGCTCTTCTGTACCGGCGCCTCGCCCGAACCCCCCGACCGGTTCCGCTCGGCGCTCTTGGAGGACCTCCCCTACCGGCTGGAGGCGACGTCGGGCCGCGCGTCGTACGTCTGCGCACACCTCAAGGCGCGCGAGCCGGTCCCGTTCGTCTCGGTCGACTGGCCCGGCGCGGGAACCTCGTTCCGCGTCTGCCAGCGGTGCGCGAAGGGGGACCGACAGCTCCTCGGTGCCATCACCCGCCGGCTTGCGGTCCCCCGACCGGAGCGCGCGTTTCCCTTCGGGGTGCACCTCAATGTCGACTGCCGGGCCGGCGATTCCTGTCTCCACTCCCGGCTCCCCGAGGCGTCGCGAAAGCTCCGGAAGGGGTACCTCTTCGGCCGCCTCTCCGATGCCGAGGCGCTCGATGCCTACCGCAAGGAGGTCGCGGTACGGCTTGACGCGGATCGTTCGGCTCGCTTCGTCGCCGCCGGCACGTGCTACGGGAGCGATCGGGAGGCGTTCGTCCGCGCGCTCGATCCGACCGAGGAGGAACGCCGAGCATTGAACGAGGTCCTCCCATCGGTCACGGGCCATTTCGATATCGCGGAAGCGACCGCGAGCCAGGCGCTGGAGAAGCTCTGGCCGCAGCACGCCGCGCGGATCGTGGCCGCGATCGTGCCGGATCCCGAACGCGCCGAGCAGCTGGTCCGAGAGGCCCGCGCGGCACCGGGACGGGTCTCCGAGCTCCTGCGCCGAGCGGCTCGGGGGACGCAGGAGCGCGAGCTCCTCGACCAGCTGCCCCGATACGAATCGCTCGCCCCGGAGGCCCTCCTCGCGGACGATGTCGCCCGGAGCTTCCGGACGGGCGGTGCGACGGCCGCCCAGAAGTCGCTCCTGCAATCCCTGCCCCGCGAAGGAAAAGAGCGCGGGATCGCCTACGGTCTGCTCCTCGCCCTCGGCCACGCTTCGGCCCACGACTGGCAGTTCACCCCGACGGAACAGGAGTTCGGCCGGTCGCTCGTCGAGCGCGCACGCCTCCTGCTCCACGCGACCCCCGACGGCTACGATGGTGCGCTCGGGGGCCTCCTCGGTGCCGCGGGCGTGACCGATTGGGGAATCCGCGTGCCGTCGGAGTAGTTTTCGGACCAACTACGAAATACTTTCAGTCGTATCGTTGAGGGTCCGTGAAGGTGAGCGATCTCGAGGGGCCTAATAGGCCCGCGACCCCGTCGGGGCCGCCGCCGTCGACCACGGCGGTGATCGTCGCCGGAGGCGAGGAGACCCGGGTCCTCCTCCGCGGACTGCTCCGCCTCCAGCATTTCCTCGTCGTCGGGGAGTCGGAGGGGTCGACGGAGGGTCTCCAGCTCGTTCGCCAGCACCGACCCGGCTTGCTCCTGATCGAGACGAACCTCTCGGAGGGGAGCGCGACCGCGCTCCTGCGCGGGGCGCGCGAGTTCCTGCCGCGGTGCCGCCTCGTCGTGATCGGCACCCTCGATCGCGAAGGCGAGAGACCGTCCGAATCGGTGGCGGACGCCGTGCTCCGTAAGCCGTTCCGGATCGCGGAGTTCGCTCGCGCGATCGGTCGGGACGACGGCTCCGCAGGTCCCGGCGCTCGCTAACGGCTCGGTGGCGCGGACGGGACGCGCGGCCAGCGGTAGCGCGCGAGCGCGGCGGTCTCCTCGAAGTGGAGGGTGCGCGCCGGGAGGAGCAGCGCGTGCAGCGGAGGACCGAAGGAGGCCTTCTCCAAGTTCTCGCGGCGACCGAACCATCCCTCCGCCGTCGGACTCCCCACGCGCGCGACGACCGCCACCTCGGCGTCGAGGGGGATCAGCGTCCCCGATGGGTCGCGCTCCCGCACGAGCTCGAGGGCCCGGTCGGCGGTGAGGAACCGTCCTTCGGAGGGGCGGAGATCGAGCAGGAGGAGGGTGTGAAGATCCTGGGCCCGGTTTCGGCCCGCGGTCTCGAGGGGGGAGGTGGGTGCGAACCCCGGTTCCGGAAACGGGAGGGAAACGATCCGGCCGAACCGGTACGGTTGAAGCCCGAGGAACCCGGCGGCGGCGCTCAGGATCGATGCGTTGGGGAAGTACGACCACGTGTGGCCGGCGTCCTCGGCCGCGACCCGGAGCGCGACGTGGGTGGTCGCGGCGAACGGGTCCCCGGCCACGAGGAGCGCCACGCGGCGGCCCCCCGAGAGGGCGGCGAGGACCGGGGTCTGGGACTCGACCTCCGCGCGATCCAGCTGGCGGATCGGGCGCGCCAGCTCGCGGGCGAGCCGATCGAGGCTCCCCGGTGCGAGAACGGAGGTGTACTCTTCCGCGAACACGACGTCGCATCCCTTCAACGCGGCGAGGGCGTTTCGCGACAGATCCCCGTCGTCGAAGAGCCCCATCCCGACGAAGAGGAGCTCTCCCTGCCCGCGCTCCGTCACGATCTACTCCGTCCAGAACGGGTCGGCCCACGGCCGTCCGGCCCCATATCGGCTCCGGTCGGGTCTCGTGGCGGACTCGGAGCCGAACGTCGAGGGGCGGCTAGGTTCCCGGCGTTGCGTCGTTCGGGTCCCGGGCCACGTGCGTTCCGGCCTCGGACCGGCGGCGAGCGGCCGAAGACATCCGACGCACGATCCGGCCCATGGCCTGTTCGCGCCGCGTCTCCGCCTTCTGGTAGCCTACGTCCCGCGTATCCTGCGTCAGGAGCACGACGACACGCCCGACGGAGCTGCGACCGGTGCGCCCTCGCCGCTGGATGGCCCGGATCTCGCTCGGGACCGCCTCGAAGAAGACGACCAGGTCGACGTCCGGGACGTCGAGGCCCTCCTCGGCGACGCTGCTGGCGACGAGGAGTGGAAAGCGACCGCTCCGAAAGGCGGCGAGGACCTGCGCCTGCTCGCGCTGGTTCATTCCCTTGTCGTCGGCGTCGCGCGTCGCCTGGCCCACGAACCGGCCCACGACCCATTCCTCTGCCTCCAGACGGGCGCAGATCCCCTGGATCGTGTCGCGGTACTGGGCGAAGATGAGGACGCGCGGAGGCCGTTCGGTGGCGCCCGCGAACAGCTCGCGCAGCACCACGACGAGCGCGTCGAGCTTGGGATGGGACGTCTCCCGAGTGCCGCCGAGGAAGCTCCGTACCTCCTCGACCCCGGCGACGACCTCCGGGAGGGCCACGAACGCCCGGTCGCCCCGGCTGGGTTCTTCCTTCGTGCGAACGCGTTCGACGTACTGCCGGAACGGTTCCATCCCCTGGGTCTCCAACCGCTCGAGCGCGTGGTGGAGGTGCAGGAGCACGAGCTGGTGGAACAAGGGGCCGAACTTCCGGGTCATCGGTCCCGGCCGGGCGAAGATCTCCGACCGCAGTGCGATCAGGTCCTTCACCGAGACCGAGTCGATCGGCTTCTTCCGGAGGTAGCCCATCTTCTGGAGGCTCCGCGCGGACCCGTGCGCCGCCTTCTTGAGGAGCTCCTGGACCCGCTTCGCCTCCGGTGGCAGGGTGACCCATCGGTACTCGATGTTCACTTCCTGGACGTACTCGCGCACCCCCGGGTCCTCGCGACTGCGCGCCTCGATCCGCGGGGCGCCGAGCACGCCGACGACCTCCTCGATCCGCTCGTCGCGCCCCCCCGGCGAGGCGGTCAGTCCCAGGATCCGGCCGCCCCGGGGTCGGTCGGTCCGGTAGCGGGCGGCGATCGCGACGTACGCGTAGCGACCGACCGCGTGGTGGACCTCGTCGAAGACGAGGAGCCGCACGTCCTTGAGGTCGTAACGGTCGGCCGCGAGGTCGTTCTGGACGATCTCCGGCGTGGCGAAGACGGCCTCGGCCGTTTCCCACGCCCCCTCCCGCTTTGGGTGGGCGACCGTGCCGGTGAACCGCCCGCGTCGGAGCTCGGTGAACCAGGCCCCGAAGGAATCGGCGTGCTGCTGGACCAACGGTCGAGTGGGTGCGAGGAACAGCATCTTGCCCTGACCCTCCCGAAGGAGTTCGGCGGCGAGGAGGGCCGCGATCACCGTCTTCCCGAGCCCCGTCGGGAGGACGACGAGGAGGTCCTCGGTAGCGCCGATACGGGCGAGATCGATCTGGAACGGGAGCGCCCGGATCGTTCGCGGTCGGAGCAGCGGGTGGACGATGAATCCGTCGTCGAGCTGCCAGATCCCCGGGAGGGCGGCCGGCCGAGGGCACGGCGCGATGGGTAGCGACGGGGCCTCTGTTCCGGTGGCGAACTCCTCGAGCCGGGGTTGGCGAGGGGTCTTCGGACGGGCCCGCCTCACCGGTTCCCCGATCCGAGCGTGGACGGCGCGGCTAGAGGAACCGGAGGTCGGCCGGAAGCGTCCCGACGTAGCGCCGGAACGCCGCGGGCCAGCCGTCCGGATCGAGTCCCTTCTGGGCGAGGAAGGCGGTGAGCCAGCGTTCGAGGCCGATCCCCGAGCAGCCGGACC
>JBGOSQ010000004.1:0-51543 GCA_041476045.1 Thermoplasmata archaeon
CGGACGATCGGCGGAAGCGCCGGCCTCGCCCGCGCGACGACTAGGCGCCCGGTCGATCGCGCCGGCGTCGGACGCGACGCCCGACCCACGCAGCGACGCCGACGGCCACGATCCCGATCGCCGCTACGGCGACCACGGTGAGCGTGAAGTCCGGCGATTGCGACGTGGGAGGAGGGGGCGTTGGGGGACCGGCCCCCGTCACGACGAGCCCGACCGTCGAGGAGACCGCGACACCGGCGGAGTCCGTGACGGTCACGTTGACGACGTAGCTGCCGCCGTACCTCGGCGTGCACGAAAGGTTCTGGACCGCTTGGGACGGGCATCCGATCGGTAGACCGGTCCACGCGAAATGGTACGGCGTGCTCCCGCCGTGCACGATCGTCACGAGGTAGGTGGTCGCGCCGGCCGCGAGCGCGGACGGGGTCGCGCTGACCGAGACCAGGAGCTGGGCCGGGGTCGTGCGGACGGCGAGCGAATGCGTCGCGATCTCCCCGAGCGCGTCGACGGCGGTGACGTTGACGTAGAACGTCGCGACCCAGAGGTACGTATGGTTCGCCGAGGCCACCGTGGCGTTTGCGGATCCATCCCCGAAGCTCCAGTTGTAGTCGTACGGCCCCACCCCGCCGGCAGCGAGCGCGGAGAAGGCGACCGTGAGGGGGATCGGTCCGGTGGGCGGCGTTTCCGAGGCGTTCACGCTGAAAGGCGCAAACGTGGGCATCGAGAAGGCGCCGTTCGCCGGCGCCGGAACGGCGACGCTGCCGAGCATGACGGCGAAGGCGGCGATCACAATGCCCGGCCCCAGCAGGATCGAACGGGCCCCGATCGGACGTCTGCCGGTCACGGGCCGCCATCGCGACGGGAACGAAACGGTTGCGGACCGCTACTCGGCGAGAGGGACCTCGTGATCCCATCCGAGGGACACGGCGTCCCCGGGGTTCGGACGCGGGCGTCCCTCATCCCCCCGGACCTCCCATCGGTCGCCGTCCTCGAGATCGAGGTACGCCACCCACCCGCGGCCCACCGATCCGGAGGCCACGACCCGCCCGCGGGGCGAAGGGCCGGCGGGTGCGAGCACGACGTCCGACGGATGGACGGCGACACCGCCCTCGCCGACGCGCCGGACGTTGTACCCCAGGAACCGTGCCACGGCGCGCGTGCGGGGGTGGTGGAATACTTCGTCGGGCGCCCCCGACTGGACCAGCTTTCCCTCGGCGAGGAGCAGGACCCGGTCCCCGAGGAAGAGGCCCTCGTCCCGGTCGTGGGTCACGTGGATCACCGTGATGTCGCGCGAACGGAGCACCGACCGGAATTCCGAGCGCAGGCCGGCCCGAAGCTCGGGATCGACCGAGGCGAACGGCTCGTCGAGGAGCACGAGCGCCGGACGCGCGGCCAGAGTGCGGGCCAGTGCGACGCGCTGGCGTTCCCCTCCCGAGAGCTCGAGCCCCGGACGCTCCGCGAGCTCCGTGAGGTGGAGCAGCTCCAACATCTCGGTGACGCGATCGCGCACTTCCGACGGCGGGATCCCCTGGATCTCCGGCCCGAACGCCACGTTCTCCCAGACCGAGCGGCGCGGGAGGAGCGTCGGTTCCTGGAAGAGGAGGCCGATCCCACGCCGGTGGGTCGGGACCCCGTTGAGCCGGCGACCCCCGAGGCGGATCTCGCCGGCATCGATCCGCTCGAGTCCCACGAGAGAGCGAAGGAGCGTCGTCTTTCCCGAACCGTTCGGTCCCATCAGCGTGACGAACTCGCTTTCGTCGACATGGAATCCGATGGAGGCGAGCACGGGCCGCCCGTCCCAGCTGACGGTGAGCCCCTCGACGCTCAGGTCGTCAGGCAAGGAACCTTCCCCCCGCCCGCTGGAGCGCCACGAACGCTCCGAGGCTGATCGCGACGAGGAGCCCCGCCGCCGCGTCGGCGAGCCCGGGTTGCCGGAGCGCTTCGAGCCGGTACATCTCGACCGGCAAGGTCGTGGCGGACGGCGTGGCGAGGAAGTACGTCGCGGTGAACTCTCCCAGGCCGAGGGCGAAGGCGAAGAGCCCGGCAGTGACGAGGGCCGGACGGACGAGCGGAAGCTCCGCCTCCAGGTACGCCACGAAGGGGGATGCGCCGAGCGTTTCCGCCGCCTCGCGAAGGCGCGCCGGGATCGAGGCGAGGGCGACGTCGAGCCCCTGGAGGGCGAACGGAAGCCCCAGCGTCGCCTGGCTCACGATGATGAGGACCCAGACCCCGCCCGCGCCGCCGAGGAGCGGGCGCCACACGGGCGCCAGGCCGGAGGAGAGCACGATCGGCGAGATGAGGAGGGGCAGGAACAGGTACGCACGAAGCCCGGTGGGTCGCAGGTGGGCGCGACGGAATCCGGCCAGCACTCCCAACACGAGCGCGATCGTCGCCGCCGCCCCCGCGAAGAGAAGGGAGTTGCCGAGCGCGCCGAGCGTCGAGATCCCGAGGGCGCTCGTAACGCGGTCGCCGAACAGCTCCCCCCAGGCGCTGCCGACGGCCCCGCCGGTCGTACGCGCGGTCGCGGCCCGGTAGAGGACGGTTCCGAGGAGGAGAGCGAATCCGACGAGGACGGTCGAGCCGATTCCGAGGAGCGGCCACGACGACGGGCTCCCCCAGGGAAGGCGGGGACGCGCTCTCGGGGTGGGTCGGCTCGTCGGCGGGGCGCGCAGGACGAGCGCGAGGTAGACCAGCAGCGGGGCCAGCAGCATGACCGTCATCACCGAAGCCAGGACCGCCGCCTCGGCGGGCGAGAGCAGGACCTGGGCGAGCGACCAGATCCTCGCCTCGAGCGTATAGCACCGGGACCCGCAGAGGAGCAATGGGGCGGCGAACGCGAGCGCCGAGAAGACGAACGCGAGCAGCCCGCCGGCGACGGCGCCCCGCAACGACGGAGGGCCCCACGCGATCCGGTAGCGCTGCCAGGGCGAGCCGCCCAGCGTGGCGACGGTCTCCTCGAGGTCGATCGGCGCCGACTCGATCCCGACCGACGTGAGGAGCGCGACGAGCGGGGCGTTGTACGCGACGTTCACCGCGACGATCCCGGCGAGTCCCGATCCGAAGACCGACAGCGGCGGGACCCTCTGGGTGAGCAGGCCCGTCGGTCCGAAGAGGTCCTCGACGCCGAGAACGACCACGAGCGTCGGGAGCAGGAACGGAACGATCAGAAAGGCGCGCGCGAGCGACTGTCCCGGCCACGCGTAGCGGCCGAGCAAGACACCGACCGGGTATCCGACCGCGATCGCCGCCACCGCCGAGAGAACCCCCTGGAGCAGCGAGTTTCCGAGCGCACGCAAGTTGAGGGGATCCGAGAGCGCGGCGACCGCGTTCGTCCACCCGAGCTCCCGCCACCCGCCCACGACGAGAAGGAGCGCGGGCAGGAGGGCGAAGATGCCGACGAACCCGATCAGCGGGAGGACCGGCAGCGGAGGCGTGCGTCGGAGCGTCATCCGTACTGGTTCATCACTCCCTGCCAGGTGTCGAGGTACCCGGGCAGGTCCGTGGCGATCGATGCCGGGGTCGTGAAATCGTCCAGCGCGACGATGCTCGCGGGCGGCACCGCGGCGGCGAACTCCGCGGGGAGGACGGTCGTCGCGTTCGCGGGGTACTCCCACTCGTTCGTCGGGATCGATGATTGGACCGACCCGCCGAGGAAGTAGTCGATCAGCGCCTCATCGAGGCCGACGTGCGCGGAGCCGTTGACGACGCCGAGCCCGTAGACGGTGCGCCAGCCGTAGGCGACCCCGCCCCAGTGGCTCACGGTACCGTTGATGGAGCCCGGAGCGCCGTTCAGGGCCGCATAGGCCGCGTCGGTCGTGTAGCTCACGACCATCGGGGGATTGTTCGGCGGCGTCGAGAACTCGCCGAACGCCGTCGACCAGTCAGGCGCCGTCCGAACGTGCGGGGCGACCTGCTGCCACCACGTCGTCCAGTCCTGGTGGAGGACGTGCTGGTAGAACGTGATCTCCCAGAGGAGGAACTCCTCGCCGGTGATATCGAGCGTCGGGTCCTCGATGAGGAGACCGTCGGCCCACGTCGTGTTGTTCGTGAAATCGGAGAACGCCGCATGGGCGATGCTTCCCTGCGTCGCAAGGGCGAACTCGGGGGTGTAGTCGATCGCGAGGTACCCCCACTCGTACGGCGTCACGTGGTGGCCGGGATCGAGCTCGTCGACGAGCTTGGGATCGATGTGCGCAAGCTCGGGCGACGCGTACGGGACGAGGAGGCCGTTGGCGGCGGCCGCGGGCGCGGTGACCTCGTCCAGGCCGATCACGACGTCGGCAGCGGGCGCGTTCCGCTCGCTCAGGAGCGTCGAGAGGAGGGTCCCTGCAGGGCAGACAACGGAGATGGAGACGTGATGGGCCGACTCGAACGGGGCGAGGAGGCCCTGAAGGTTCGCTCCACAGCTCCCCCCGAAGAGCGACTCGTACGAGTAGACGACCAGGTGGGTCGTGCCGGCGGGAGGTAGGTGGGTGAGGTACGAGTAGACGCCGTAACCGGAGAGGACGACGACGAGCACGACGACCGTCGCGGCGAGGACCCGAAGGGTCCGACCGGCGTGGTGTCGTCGATAGGGCGTCGCCGTCGATCCCGTGGTACCGTTTCTCATCGACTCCGCGTCTCCGCGGAGGAGCCTAGGAGGCGACGCATCGCTTTCCCTTCGCGGGCATTACCCCGTGCAGGTTCGTGGGGTCGACGGGCGACGCCCGTCCTCTCAGCCGGTCCATAGCTCCCCCTGCGAGGCCCGGGACGTCGGCCGACCTTAAGGGGTTTCCCGGTGCGGCGCCCTCGCCGGCGCAGTCTCTTATACGGCGTTCCCCTCCAACGGATTGCTATGGCCGACCCCGTCGAGAAGCTCCGGTTCGGGACCGAGCTCGTCAAGCGCGGATTCGCGCGGATGCAGCAGGGCGGAGTCATCATGGACGTCACGACCGCCGAGCAGGCGGCGATCGCGGAGCAGGCCGGCGCCGTCGCGGTGATGGCGCTCGAGCGCGTCCCGGCGGACATCCGGGCCTCGGGCGGCGTCGCGCGCATGGCCGATCCCACCAAGATCAAGGAGATCCAGGAGCGGGTCTCGATCCCGGTAATGGCGAAGTGCCGTATCGGGCACACGTCGGAGGCGCAGATCCTACAGGCGCTCGCCGTCGACATGATCGACGAGTCCGAGGTGCTGACGCCCGCCGATCCGTTCCATCACGTCGACAAGAAGGCGTTCAAGGTGCCGTTCGTCTGCGGCGCCCGCAACCTGGGCGAGGCGCTGCGCCGGATTGACGAGGGCGCGGCGATGATCCGGACCAAGGGCGAGGCCGGGACGGGCAACGTCGTCGAGGCGGTCCGCCACATCCACCAGATCAACTCCGAGGTCGAGGAGCTCCGCACGATGCCGCCGGAGCAGATGGCGGCGTGGGCCGCGACCGAGCGCGTGCCGAAGGCGCTCGTCGCCGACGTCAAGAAACGCGGCCGGCTCCCCGTCGTCAACTTCGCGGCCGGCGGGATCGCGACGCCCGCCGACGCCGCGCTCTGCCGGCTCCTGGGCGTCGACGGCGTCTTCGTCGGTAGCGGGATTTTCAAGGCGCAGCACCCGATGAAGGTCGCGCGCGCGATCGTGGAGGCGTCGCTCCACTTCGACGACCCGGCGCAGCTCGCGCGCGTGTCCACCGGGCTCGGCGAGGCGATGAAGGGCCTCGACGTCGCCGGGATAGCGCCCTCGGACCTCCTCCAGGGCCGCGAGGCGGTCCCGGCGTCGATCCTGCGACCGAAACCCGTCGCGTGATGGCGGGCCCGGCCCGCGGGGTCCCCGCTCGCCCTCGGTGTATGTCGGAGGCCCGACGGTGCGGATCGTTCAGGTAAGCCCGTTCTTCTTCCCACACGCCGGCGGGGTGGAGTCCCACGTCCGCGCGCTCGCCGCCGAGTTCGCCCGCGAAGGGCATGAGGTGACCGTGGTGACCTCGCGGTACGACGCATCGCTTCCCGAGTCCGAGGAGTTCGAGGGATATCGGATCCTGCGCGCGCGCACCCGGGCCGTCTGGTACAACACGCCGCTCGATACCGGGGTCGGGCGGATCGTCGGCGGCCTCGCCGCCGACGTGGTCCATGTCCACTACCCGCCCCCGCTCACCGCCTACTTCGCCCTCCGCGCGCTGAGGTCACGCTCGACCCCGGTCTGCCTCACCTACCATTGCGATCTCTACCTGCCCGGCGTGGTCGGCCGACTGATGACCGGCGCCTACCACCGGTTCTTCCTCCCCCCGACCTTTCGGCGTGTCAACCGCTTCATCGTCCACACGCAGAGCTACGGCCGCACGTCGACCGCTCTTCGGAACCGCCCCCTCGAGATCATCCCCTCGTCCGTCGATCTCGACCGTTTCCGGCCCGGTCTCGACGGGACCGAGGTCCGTCAACGCCTGGCCCTCGAAGATCGGCGGGTCATCGCCTTCACGGGACGCCTCGTTCCGCACAAGGGGATCGACGCGCTCCTGCGGGCCCTGGCCGCGCTCCCGGCCGACGTGGTGCTCCTCGTCGTCGGCCGGGGCCCCACCCTTCCGAACCTGACGTCGCTCGCACGTCGCCTCGGGGTCGAGGACCGCGTCCGGTTCTGCCCGAACGTCTCCGACGCCGAGCTCCCGAGGTTCCTGCGGGCCGCGGACCTGTTCGTGTTCCCGTCGCAGAACCGGCTCGAGGGGTTCGGCCTCGCGGTCGCCGAGGCGATGGCCGCGGGCCTCCCCGTCGTGATCGCGGACATGCCCGGCGTTCGCGAGGTCATCGAGCCGGGCGAGGAGGGACTCCTCGTCGAGCCACTGCTCGTCTCCGATATCGTCGCGAAAGTGCGCGAGCTGCTCGACGATCCGGAACGGCGCCGACGAATGGGCGCGGCGGCGCGACGGCGGGCCGAGGAACGCTACCGCGTCGACGTCGTCGCGGGCCAGCTGCTCAGCGTGTACCGATCCCTGATCGCAGCTGGTTGATCTGTTCCATCATCCGCTTGGCCTCGAGGGCCGCGGCCTTCTTCCAGTCCGGCCCGGCGGAGGCGTAGAGGACCGATCGGGAGGCGTTGACGAGAAGCGCGCGACCGTGCTGGTCGACCCCATCGCGGACGGCCGAGGAGAGCTGGCCCCCCTGCGCCCCCACGCCGGGCACGAGGATCGGGACGCCGTTGCCGAGGTTCTGGCGTGCGAGACGGATCGCCTCCGGGTACGTCGCCCCGACGACCGCTCCCGCGTTCCCGCTCGACTGGGCGAGGCGCCGGACCTCCTGGATCACGGCGAGCCAGAGCGGCCCGCGTGGCGTCGGGATCTCCTGGAAATCGGGCGCGCCCGGGTTCGACGAATGGGCGACGACGAAGAAGCCGTGGTCGGCGTCCTCAGCGAACGGTGCGAGCGTCTCCCACCCGAGCCACGGGGTCACCGTCACGGCATCGAACCCGAACTCGTGGAACGCGCCATCGTGGACGAGGCGCATGGTGTTGGCGATGTCGTTCGCCTTCAGGTCGAGGATCTTGAGGCGCGTCGGACCGATCCGACGCGACAGCTTGGCGAGCGCGTCCATGCCGTCGGTGCCGAAGGCGAGGTACGCGCCGAGCTGCATCTTGTACGCCGCCGCCGAGGGGAACGTCGCTGTGACCATCCCGTCTAGGAACTTGGCGAGCGCCGCGCGATGGGAGAGCCGGCGGAGCCCCTTCGGCAGGAGCGCGGGATCGGGATCGAGGCCGATGCACAGGAGCGACTTGCGCGCGCGGAGGATCTGGTCGAACCGCGCCTGGAACTTGCCGCCCACCGACCGAAGGGAGGAAGGACGGCGGAAAAGCCTTGTCTTTGGCGCGCCGCGCGCGGCGCCACCGTTCATACGCGCGGTCACGGTTTTATCCGTCGGCACCCGGTGTGGCACCGCCGGGAGTTCCTCGTATGCCTCCTTCCGAACCCGGCGACCCCGTCGCCCCGATCGAGCTGCGCCTACGCGACCTGCGGCCGACCACGGCGCCAATCATCATCGTCGCCCGGGTCGTGTCGGCCGAGCGAAGGGAGATCACCCGGCGAAGCGACGGGGGGAGGCGCCCGGTCCTTTCCGGCCTCCTGAGCGACGGGACCGCGACGGTCCGTTTCACCTGGTGGGACCCCCCCACCGAAGAGATCGAGCGCGGGACCGTGCTCAGGGCCGGACCGATCCAGCTGCGTGAGTTCCGCGGCAAGACCGAGATCACCTTCACGTGGAAGACGCGGGTCGCGCTCGCGTCCGAGGCGGAGCTGCCGACCCTCTCTCCGGAGGAGCTGCCGGTCCGCAATATCGCCGATCTCGCCGAAGGCGAGGAGGGCTTCCGGGTCGACGCGCGGGTCGCGCACGTCGCGTCGAAGACCGTCAGCGTCGGACAGGAGCGCCGGCTCCTCTACGAAGGGACGCTGTTCGATGCCGGCGGCTCGCTGCCATTCACCGCCTGGTCCGACTTCGGCCTGGTCGAGGGCGAGGCCGTACGCATCCTGGGGGCGTACGTGGGGGCGTTCCGCGGGCAACCCCGGATCATCCTCGACGAGCGCGCGCACCTGCAGCGTATTCCCGGGAAGGACCTTCCCTCGCTCGCCATCTGGCAGATCCCAGCGCCGACCGGTATCGGCCTGCTCGAGGCCGCGGGAGGATCGACCCATGCGACCGTCGAGGGCCTCGTCGTCGGACTGATCCCACCGAGCGGAATCGTCTACCGGTGTCCCTCGTGCGCGAGGGGCGTCACGAACGGTCTCTGCCGGACTCACGGCGCCGTGGAGGGCGTCGTCGATCTTCGGACCCGCGCCGTCCTCGACGACGGCACTGGGGCGCTCACCGTCAACCTCGATCGCGTCGCCACGGAGCGGCTGTGGGGCGGGACGCTCGAGGGGGCCCTATCCGAGCTCCGGGATCGACCGGATCCGAGCCGGGTCGAAGAGGGGATCCTGTCGGCCCTCTTCGGGCGTCGTTTCGCCGTGACGGGCCGATGCACCTCGGACGCGTTCGGGATCACCGTTCACCCGGAATCGATCCGGCCGATCTCCCCGACCGCTCCCCCGGACCTGGGCGATTTGCGGACCGCCCTCGAGCGGGCGCGCCGATGACGGGGCGCGAGCCGGCTTGGCGAGTCTTCGCCAACGAGTTCCAATCCGCGATCCACGAGGAGACGGGTACGGGGGAGCGACCGACGCACTACGTCCTCTCCCCCCTCGGGGCGAGGATGAACCGGGTGCTGATCGTGGGGACCCTCTCCGTCCCCGAACCGATCGGGCGCGATCCCTCCCAGCCGTTCCTGCGCGCGCGGCTGACGGACCCGACGGGGGCCTTCGCGGTGACCGCCGGCGGCTTCCAGCCGCGAGCGCTCAGTGCGTTCCAGCGCATCGGAACCGCCCAGCGTTCGATGCTCGTCGGAAAGGCGCACCTGTATTCCGGGCGGGATGGCGTCGTCTACGGCTCGGTGCGTGCCGAAGCTATCCGCACCATCTCCGAAGAGGAATACCACCAGATGCTCGGTGAGACGCTTCGCCATACCCTCGCCCGAGCGGCCGTCGTGAAGGAGTTGCGGGCGCGACGCGGTACCGGCGGGTCCGAGGAAGCGACCCGGACCTTGACCCCGCCGCTCTGGTGGGCCGGAGCGGAACGGGCCGCGGAGCGGTACCCCACGGTCGACCTCACCCCCCTGCTTGCCCCGCTCGCGACCGTGCTCGAGGAGATCGAGGCGGTGCGAGACGGAGCGCCGGTCGACGCGCCGGGCGGTGGCAGCGGGGTCCGTGTGACACGGGCGAAAGCGCCAGAGCCCGGGGCGCCCAAGTCAGCCGCCTACCGCGCCGCGGAGGCGGCCTTCCTCGACATCATCGACGATCTCGCCGACCGCTCCGCCGATGGCTACGCCGATCTCAAGGAAGCCGTCGACCTCGCCGAACGCCGCGGCATCGCCGGTGAACGCGCGGAAGAGCTCCTGAGCGGCCTCGAGGAAAGCGGTGTCCTCGAGGAACCGGTCGTCGGGAAACTGCGTCGGGCATGACGTCCTCCCGCGGGGCGCTCTCCGAGGGGAGGTTCAAATACCACTGCGCATCAATACGTATAACAGCCCATGGGCGAGCCCGCCCGGTCGTTCGCTACATCTGCGGTAGCGCGAGCCGTACGGCACCGCGCGCCGTCGAGCCTCGCGGGAGGCCGTCTCCTTCGGACGGTGGGCCCGGCCTTCGCCGTCGCCTTCCTCGCTCTCCTAATCCTGCCGACGACCGGGGGCGCACCCCCGATCGGACCCGTCGGGGGGCCGCTGCTCCCCGTACAGGGCGCCCTCAGCGCGCCCACCCTCTCCCTCGTGAACGTGTCGGTCGTCGCCACCACCTCTCCGGGCTTCTGGGGAGTGAACGTTCGCCCGTACTACCCGCTCGGGGCGGAGGAGTCGACCGCCTTCGCGGCGAGCGGGCTCCACTTCGTCCGATGGCCGGGCGGCGCGGTCGTCGATCGGTACAACGTGAGCGCCAACACGATCTACAACGACGACGGGACGTCGTACCTTCCTCCCACGAACGTCTCCGAGTTCGCCCAGTGGTGCCGCTCCGTCTCGTGCCGGGCGATCGTGGGACTCCCCGCAGAGATCAACGATCCTGCGACCGCCGCCTACTATGTTCGGTACATCGAGCAGACCGTCGGGTTCATCCCCGACTCCTGGGAGATCGGGAACGAGCCCGCGGTCTGGACGCACTTCGGCTCCTCGTGGTCGACCTGGACCGTGACGCAGAACACCAACGCCACGCCCTCCGGCTACGCCCAGCTCCTCCACCGGTACATCGCCGCGATCCGCTCGGTCGACGCGACGGCGCACATCGTTGCCATCGGCGGTCTCGGGACCGGCGCTTGGGGCGAGACGTCGTGGATCCAGGCGGCGGTCCGTTCCAACGGGCCCAACCTGAGCGCGATCTCGATCCACGTCTACCCCGCCGGCGGGAGCACTCCGTCGGCCGTCACGACCCAGCAGTTCTTTGCGACCCTCGCCTCGGCGAGCTCGCTGCCGTCGCGCGTCCCGTCCGATCGCGCCGCGATCTCCGCCGCGTGCCACACCTGCCATATCGATCTCATCGCGAGCGAGATGGGCTCGGGCACCGCGGGCGGTCCGTTCGACTCCTACATGTCCGGCTTCACCGTCGTGCCGTTCCTCGCCGCGGAGTTCGTCCAGGCCCTTACGATCAACCTCACCCAGGCCGACCTGTTTGCGTTCGAGGGTACCTATGGCGGGTCCATCCTGAACGAGACGGGGAAGGCCTCCGTGGTCGCGACGCTCTACCGCTCGTTCCTCGTTCCGCTGCGAACGCAGGTCCTCCAGTCGAACCTGACGAACGTGGCGCGGGGGTTCTACGTTGCGGCCACGCGCGCGCCCGTCGGCGGCGCGAGTGCGATCCTCCTCGCGAACACGAACGTGAGCGCGAGCCTGACCCTCCAGCTGCGGATCCCCGGCACTTCGCCGGGAACCGGCTCCTTCATGACCTGGAACGGGAACGGCGCGGCCCCGTCGAGCACCTCCTGGGGCGGCGCCCTCCCGGCCTCCTTCCGCGTCGGGCCGCAGAGCGTGGGTCTCATCGTCCTCAACGGCGGGATCCTCTGGAACGGGGTAATGCCGACGCCGCCCTCGCCCTCCCTCAGCCTCGCGCTCTCCTTGCCTCCGCAGACCCTCCAGGGGATCCTCGGACTCGCCGCCCCGACGAGTCTCACATTCCCCTGCTGGGCGGTCGCGGCGGCTCGTCGCAAGGACGAGTGCTAGGTCCCGCCGCGCTCCGCCGTCCCGATGGCCCGTCTCTCGAGAGAGACGAACGCGAAGTCTTTAAAGGGGTCTCGGGCTCGCGGCCGCCGTGCAGAGCCTTCGCCCGCCCACTCGCACGACCGACGGTGGCCCGCGGGCCCGACCCGTCGTGCCGCTCCTTCTCGTAGCGATCCTGCTCGTTTCGGGACTGCTGACCTCGGGAGCGCGTACTGCATCGCCCGCAGCGGCGCCCTTAGGGGTCCACGCCCCCTCGACCGCGGCTACCTCGCTCCGCGCCGCGATCTCGGCGCTCGACCCCCAACCGGCGGCCGCGTCCACTCCATGGACCAACCTCACCCCGCTTCTCGCCACGCAGCCATCGCCGCGGGAGGGCTCTCAGATGGCTTACGATCCGATCGACGGCCAGGTCCTCCTGTTCGGCGGACTGAGCCGCAATCGCAGCGACGGCGACACCTGGGTCTTCGGGAACAATCATTGGACCAACCTCACTCCGAACCTGACCCTTTCACCGCCCCCGCGCTACAAGGGTGGCCTCGTCTACGATTCCGAGGACAACGAGATGCTCCTGTTCGGGGGCCACAGCGGGGCAGGATACCGGAACGACACGTGGTCGTTCGACGGAGCGGCGTGGCACTCGGTCCCCTCGACCCTCTCGCCCGGCCCCCGCGAGGACGTCGCGATGGCCGACGACCCGATGGACCACTACGTGCTCCTGTTCGGCGGCGAAGCCCCGAGCGGACAGCTGACCGACGACACCTGGACGTTCACTGGGGGGCAATGGACCAACATCACCACCGCCGTCGCTCTCGCGCCCCCGGCCCGTGAAGCCGGCGGGCTCACGTACGACGGGGCCGACCAGTACGTGCTGCTGTTCAGCGGAAAGCACGGGACGAACTCGCTCTTCCGCGACACGTGGAGCTACACGGGCGGCGTGTGGACCAACCGGACATTGAACCTGACCGTCTCGCCTCCGGTCCGCGAAGAGATGAGCCTCACGTACGACTTCGTCGACGGTTTCGTCCTGCTCTTCGGCGGGTTCCACTTCCCGAACTCGCTCGCCGATGAGTGGACCTACGTGAACGGCACGTGGAGCCCCGAGTTCCCCGCGTCGCTTCCACCGGCGCGTCTCGATGCGCCGGTGGCGTACTACCCGGGCCAGGGCTTTGGCTTCGTCCTCCTCTTCGGCGGCCGATCGTCCCCGCTCCCGAATGCGACCCTCTACGCGGACACGTGGAGCTACAAGGTTCCCATCACCGTCTCCGTTGCGGCCTCCGATCAGTTCATCGATCTCGGCGAGGCAACGCAGCTATCGCTCACCGCTTCCGGCGGCTATCCGCCGTACGTCTCCTACTCCTGGCAGGGGCTGCCCGGCCCGTGCTCCGCCGGTTCGGTGACGAACCTCTCCTGCACGCCCGGCACCAACGGAACGTTCCCGATATTCGCCTTGGCCACCGATTCCGGCGGGTTCAACGGCTCGAGCGGTCCTTTCGTCCTGCGCGTGAACGCAGATCCCTCTGTCTCCGCGGCCGCGTCGACGTACGTCGGCGAGGCGGTCCTCCCGGTCGACTTCACCGCCACGGTCCTAGGCGGCACCGCTCCGTTCCAGTACGCGTGGGACTTTGGGGACGGCGGCACCGACATCTCGGCCGCTCCGTCGCACAACTACACGACCGGCGGATCGTTCACTTCGACGCTCACGATCACCGATGCCCGCGGGTTCAACGCGAGCACCTTCCTCGCCCCCATCGTCGTGACGATGCCGCCGGCCCCTCTCGCCGCCACCATCTCGGCTTCGCGGACGGCGGGCGCGACGCCGCTGCTCGTTCAGTTCACGGTCAACCCGACCGGAGGGATCGGCGCGTACACCTTCGCGTGGAACCTCGGCGCCGGAGGGGCGACGTCGACCGGCCCGACGCCGGCGTACACCTACACGACGGTCGGCATCTACCACGTGACCGTAGTCGTAACGGACGCGGCGCTCGGGACCGTCACCGCCGGGGTCACGATCCAGGCACTTCCCCCCGTTCCCCTCGCCGCCTCCGCCTCGAGCGACACGATGCTCGGGATGGCGCCGTTGCAGGTCACCTTCTCGGCGGGCGCGAACGGAGGGACGGGACCGTACCAGTACCTCTGGGACTTCGAGCCCGGCGCGCCGACCGCGAGCGGGAACAACCAGATGCACACCTACTACGTCGCGGGAAATTTCACCCCCACCGTGACCGTGACCGACGCGAACGGCACGACATCGAGCTCGAGCGTCACGCTCGTGGTCCTGCCGGCGCTGGCCGTATCGTTCGTCGCGACGGTGGGCACCCCGTACTGCAGCCAGGGGAACGGGATCGCGCTCGTCACCGTCAACGCGTCGGCGAGCGGCGGCGTCGGCGCCGACACGTTCGCATGGAGCTTCCCCAACGGGACCGCGGTCGGGGCGAACGCGACGACCCTCGTGGACGCCGGCGGTATCCCCAGCATTCAGGTCACCGCGACCGACGCGCAGAGCCACTCCTCCAGCACGACCCAACCCGTCACCGTCCCCTCGGTGAGCTGCGCCACGGGAGCGGCCGGAGCCCTCGCGGGCGGCGGCTGGCTCGTCTTCGTCCTGATCGCGTTGGTCTCGGCGATCATCGTGGCCGAGCTCGCGGTTCTCTTCCGCCGGCGCAAGGACTGAGCCCCGCCGCGCTTCCGAGCATTTATATCTCCCCCGGGGTCGGGGGGCGGGGGAATGAGGAACACCTGTCTCTCCGATTCCGTGACGAGACCAGCGACATGCTGACCCCCACTTCCTCCGGTACCTAGTTCATGGCACCCCCCGTCTCGTCCACCCCGACCATCCTGCTCGTCGTCGCCGTCATCATCGCGGCCGGCGCCGCGAGCGGCTACCTCTACTACCGCGCCCTCCCGGGGAGCGCTCCCTCGGTCCGGATGGTCACCCTCGGCGACAACGTGACGGTGAACTACATCGGGATCTTCGGGAGCGGGCCGGAGCAAGGGAAGGTCTTCGACACGTCGATCTACTCGGTCGCGGTCGACAGCGTCGCCTACCCCAAGGGCCTCCAGTACCATGCGCGCGGGACGAGCCCCTCGAACTACTCGACCCTCCCCGTCCACGTCGGGAGCAACACGCCCCAGAGCGGCTATTCGCTCGGTGGGCTCAGCTTCATCCAGGTCGTCACGGGCTTCTGGCAGGGCCTGGTCGGACTCTCGGGTAACCAGACCCGCACGGTCGCGGTGCCACCGGCTCTCGGGTACGGGCCGACGAACCCCGCGTGCGTGGCGACGAACCCCGTCACGTACACGCTTCCCGTGGTCCAGATGATGACGGGGATCGCGTTTTCGAAGCAGTACCAAGGGGTCGTGGCGTCGACCGGGGCCCAGTTCGCCGATCCGCACTACGGCTGGCCGATCCTCATCCTGAGCGCGAACGCCTCGTTCGTGACCCTCGAGAACCTGGTCCATCCGGGGTATACGACCGCGCCGGCCGGCTGGCCGATCGTCGTCACGAACGTCACGTCGACCCCCGATGGCGCCGGCCGGATCACGATCGTGAACGAGCTCTACCCATCGCAGGCCGGCCACCTCACGGGGAAGGACTTCCTCGGCACGGGTCCGTGCACCTCCCAGTCGCAGGGCTCGTTCATCGTGACCGGCGTGGACCTGGCCCACGGGACCTACACGGCGAACTACAACCAGGAGGTCCAGGGCCAGACCCTGATCTTCCTCGTCACCGTCGTGAACATCTTTCCCTGACCCCGCCGGCGCGGCGGGGCCTCACGGGTTCAGGGTGACCCGACCGCGCTTGAGAAGCTCCGCGAGCTGCGCTTCGGCGGTCCGATTGAACGCTTCGGGGCCGGCGATCGTCTCGCGCACGGACCGGTTGTAGTCGCGGATGCTCTGGCGGGCCTCGTGCCGACGCCCCCGCTGTTGCGCCACCAGCCGGTCGCCCTCGCGCTCGAGCCCGACCACCTCGCGGTTCAGCTCCTCCAACCGCTCCATCACCGACGCGCGCGCTCGGGCCTTCTCGCGGATCTCCGCGACGAGCTTCCCCTCGAGGACGAGCTGCTCGCGGATCGACTGCATCCGGCGGTCGCGATCGGTGAGGACGCGTCCGATCTCGGCGCCGAGCCGATCGACCTCGGTCCGGGCGTCGGTCAGGGCGACCTCCAGGGCGCGCATCTTCTGCTGGCGCTCCAGGACGGCGGCCTTCGACTGTTCGGCGCCCACGAGCGACCTCGTCAGCTCCCGGAGGTGCGCGATCAACGCGTTCTCCTCCGCGATCGGGAGCGCGTTCGTCTGCTGGCGCATTTCCAACTGGGCGATCTCGCGACGGATCTGCTCGGGGTTCGCATGGTCGCCCTTGGGGGCGAGGGCCCGGAACTCGCGGAGGCGACCCAACGCCTCGTCGGCCCCACGTCGCGCCGCATCGCGCTTGCGTCGGAGGTCGGCGGCCTCGCGGCCGAGCCCCTGGTGCTCCGAATGGACCGCCTCGAGCGAATCGAGACGGGGGGCGCGGGACTCGAAGAGGGTCCGTTGTTCGTCGGAAAGGTGCCGGACCTCCTCGACCAGGCGCTGGCGTCGAGGTCGGAGGTCGCGCAACTTGGAGTCGATCTTGAACAGCGCGTCCCGGTCCTCGCGATCCGCCCGCTCCTCTTCTTCCGAGAGCGGCGGTCCCGGCGTCACACGGGGTCGATTCCGTCACCCGTCAAAAGGCTGTCCCCCGGGCCGGTGGGCGGGGGCTAGCGGCGCCGCTTGGGAGCGACGGCGAGGAGCTGGGTCGCGAAGAGCGCGGCCGGCACGGCGGCGTCGATGTTGACCACCGCGATGGGGGCGCACGACTGGAGCATCGCGAGGAGCGCCGCTTCGCCTCGGCCCCCGCGGCCGTAGCCGACGGAGGTCGGGATCCCGACCACCGGCGCGCGGACGAGTCCCGCCACGACCGTCGGGAGGGCCCCCTCGCGTCCGGCGAAGACGAGGTAGGCCGACGGGCGCTGCCGTTCGAGCCGCGCGAGCGCGCGCGCAAGGCGGTGGATTCCTGCCACGCCGACATCGAACGAGGTGAGAACCCGCACGTGCAGCGCCCGGAGGACCGCGACGGCCTCCTCGGCCGTGGGGACGTCCGCGGTGCCGGCCGTCACGACCGCCACCGTCCCCGATCCGACCCCATCGGCGACGGGACCGGCCAGACGGGCCACGCGACCGTGGGCTTCGAACGTGATGGGGAGGCCGTTCCGCACCGCCGTCGCGAGGGCGCGTCGTTGCACCGAGGTCGGTCGCGACACGATCGCCCCGAGCCCCCGAGCGCGAAGGCCCTCCAGGAGTCCGATCAGGTGGTCGACGCTCTTGCCCTCGGCCAGGATCACCTCGGGGGCGCCGGTGCGGTGGCCACGGCCGACGTCGTAGCGGGCGAAGTCGCCGACGGCGAGCTCGCGCCGCGTCGCGGCCGAGCGCCGGCGCCTTCTCGTTGGTGCCACCGGGGCGGGACCACCGAAACGACTTATAGCGCATCCCCACTCCAGCGCGCCATCGGGGTTCGCGGATGCCGGAGTTCTCCCTCACCGAGGAGCAGAGCAGCCTGCGCGACCTCGCACGCAAGTTCGCCAAGACCGAGATGGCCCCGAAGGCAGCGGAGTGCGATCGGACCGCGCGCTTCCCCGACGAGGTCTATCGGAAGGCCTACGACCTGGGCCTCCTCAACCTGAACATCCCGACCGAGTACGGGGGCGGCGGCCTCGGCGTCCTCGACCAGTGCATCATCACCGAAGAGCTCGCGCACGCGTGCGCGGGAATGACCACCACGATCAACGCGAACTGCCTCGCGCTCGAACCCCTGCTGCTCGGCGGGACGCCGGAGCAGCTGCGCCGCATCCTCCCGCCGTTCTGCGGTACGTACCACCTGGCCGCCTTCTGCCTCACCGAGCCCGGCGGCGGGACCGACGTGAGCGGCATGAAGACCCAGGCGCGCCGGGAAGGGGACTCCTACATCCTCGACGGCGAGAAGTGCTTCATCACCAACGGCCCCCACGCCGACCTCTACACGGTCTTCGCGACCGTCGACCCGGAACGCAAGCACCGCGGGATCACCGCGTTCTCGATCCCGAAGGGGACCCCCGGCCTCCTCCCCGGAAAGGACGAGGACAAGATGGGACACCGCGCCTCCTCGACGAGCACCGTCCGGTTCGAGGGCGTCCGCGTTCCGGTCCACGACCGGATCGGCGCCGACGGCGACGGGTTCAGCCTCGCGATGCGCACCCTCGATCACACCCGGACCCCGATCGGCGCCCTCGCGACGGGGATCGCCCAGGCCGCGCTCGATCACGCGAGCGCCTACGCGCTCACGCGCCAATCGTTCGGCAAGCCGATCGGCGAGCACCAGGCGATCCAGTCGAAGCTCGCGTTCATGGCCCAGCACGTCCATGCCTCCCGGCTCCTCGTCTGGCGGGCCGCGTGGGAGATCGACCACGGACGGACGGCGACGCTCGAATCGGCCATCGCGAAGACGTTCGCGTCGGACGCGGCGATGCGCGTCGCGGATGAGGCGATCCAGATCTTCGGCGGGTACGGCTACATGCGCGACTATCCGGTGGAGAAGCTCCTGCGCGACGCGAAGCTGACGCAGATCTACGAGGGCTCGAACGAGATCCTTAGGACCGTGATCGCTCGCGAACTCCTGAAAGGCTACGCCTGAACCGGGACGACGATGGAGATCGCCGTCCTCGTCAAGCCGGTGCCGGAGGCCGAGACCCGGCTCCGCGTCGCCGCGTCCGGGACATCGCTCGACTCCGACGGGATAAAGTGGGTCCTCGCCGGCTACGACGAGTCGGCCGTCGAGCAGGCGCTCCTCCTCAAGGAGCGCAACCCCGGCACGCGCGTCCGCGTCGTCGCATTCGGACCCGCTCCGCGGACCGAGGAGGTCCTGCGTGCCGCGATCGCGCTCGGGTGCGACCTCGCGACCTGGGTCGAGCATCCGGCGGATCTGCTCCCCGATCCGATCGGCGCGGCACGCTGCCTCTCCGCCGCGCTCGGAAGCGTTCCGCCCGACCTGGTCCTCGTCGGAAAGCACGCCGGCGATGACGAAGCGGGATTGGTCGGGCCGGCGTTGGGGGAGTTGCTCGGCCTCCCGAGCTTCGGCGGCGTCTCCGACCTCCGGTGGGATGCGGAGCGATCGCGCTTCACCTTTCAGCGCGCGGTGGAGGGCGGGGCCGAGTCGGTGGAATCGCCCGCGCATCTCGTCATCGGGCTTCAGCAGGCGTGGAACGATCCCCGGACGGCGAAGCTACCGAACATTCTCAAGTCGCGGAAGGCGCCGATCGAGAAGATCGCGTGGGCGACCGTTTCGTCGTCGATCGGTGAGACGGCCGCGCCGGTCCCAACGAAGTTCCGGCTTCCCGCTCCGAGGAGCGGAGCGAAGATGATCGCGTTCAAGACCCCCGAAGAAGCCGCACAGACGCTCGTGCGGATCCTCAAGGAGGAGGCCAAGGTGTTCCCATGACGACGACGGTCGTCGTCGGCGAATCCCGGGGAGGCCGACTGCTAGAGGCCTCCCTCGAGGCGGTCGGCGTCGCCCGACGTCTGGGCGCGACCCGGGTCGTCGGGGTCCTGGTCGGTGGCGCCGACGATCCCGCCGCTAACGAGTTCGCCCGATCGGGCCTCGACCAACTGCTGGTCGTCCCCCTCGAGGCGGCCGTTTCCATGACGCCGGCCGCGCAGGCCCTCGTCGCGGCCCATGCCGCGCGCCAGGCATCGGCGGATCTCGTCCTCGTCGGCGGAACCGTCCTCGGCCGCGATATCGCCGGTCGGCTATCGATCCGGTGGAACGCGGCCGCGTCCACGGGCATCACAGAGGTGGCCCGCTCCGGTCCCACGACGCTCGACGTGGCCCGTCCGGTGTTCGGGGGCCGCGCGACGCAGGAGCTCCGCGTGAGCGGGCCCCGGATCGTCCTCGCTCTCCGTCCGCATGCTTTTCCGGCTCCCCCACTGAGGAGCGACGCCGCCCCGACGGAGATCATCGCCCTGCCCACACGTCCCGTGGAAGCGATCGCAGGACACATCCTCGCGTTCGCCCCGCTGAGCGGCGGATCGGGTCCGGAGCTCGGCGATGCCAGCATCGTCGTCTCGGGGGGTCGCGGCGTTCGCGCCCCCGAGAACTTCCACCTCGTCGAGGAGCTCGCCACTTCGCTCGGGGCGGCCGTCGGTGCCTCGCGCGCTGTGACGGACGCCGGCTGGCGTCCCGGTACGTTCCAGGTCGGCCAGACCGGGAAGAGCGTCTCGCCGCAGCTCTACATCGCGGTCGGGATCTCCGGGGCGATCCAGCACTTGGTCGGCATGGTGAGCTCGCGCGTCATCGTCGCGATCAACACCGATCCGCAGGCGCCGATCTTCAAGGTCGCGGACTACGGGATCGTCGGCGACCTGTTCCAGATCCTCCCCGCCCTGACGCGCGAGGTCCGACGCGCGCGCGGCTGGGACGGCTAGAGCTCCTGGAGCGCCTCGATCCCGTCGCGGACGAGCTCGACCGTCGAGATCTTGAGGTCCCGCTGCACCTGGCGCATCAGGGTCCAGATCGGACGCCGAGGCCCTCCCGCGCCGCCGAGACGGCGGTGGAGGAGCTCCGTCGCGAGGGCGGGGTACGCCGAGTAGAACTTGGGGTTCCACTTCACGCGATCGAGGCTCTCGAAGTCCCGGAAGTCGGCGAGGACCCCCGTCCGATCGAGCCGGTGGTCGTACTCCGCGAGGCGCGACGCCGACGCGTCGCCCGCCGCCTTCGCCGCGAGCGCGGTCTCGGCCGCCTCGAGGCCCGTTCGGACGGCGTAGTTCATCCCCTGGATCACGATGCCGTTCGAGAAGACGAAACCGGCGGCGTCCCCGGTGACCATCCAGCCGTCGCCGTGGAACGCGGTGGGCCGGCTCGCCCACCCCGAGGAGATCAATTTCGCCCCGTACTCGACGAGCTCGCCGCCGTCGAGGCGGGGCGCGATCGCTGGGTGCAGCTTGAACTGCTCCATCAGTTCGTGCGAGTACGCTCCGCGGCCGAAGAGCGAGGCGATGTTCAGGATGAGGCCGACGGAGACGGTGTCGCGGTTCGTGTAGAGGAAGCCTCCCCCCAGGACGCCGGGCGGGAACATCCCCGCGACCCACTCTTCGGCGTGGCCCTCGCCGGGTGCGAGCTGGAACCGCTCCTCGACCGTGGCCTCGTCGAGCTTGTAGACCTCCTTGATCCCGAGCTCGGTCGCCTCGCCGGAGAGCCGGGGGTTGGGACGGATCGGCGTCCCGAGGGTGACGCGCGAGTTCGCGCCGTCCGCGATGATCGTCACCGGCGCGGTCATCGTCTCACCTCCCTGGACGATACCGTGGACCTTCGTTCCCTCCCAGTTCAGTCGATCGACCGGGACGGAGGCAACGACGGTGGCGCCGGCTTCCTCGGCCTTCTTCGCGAGCCATGCGTCGGTCCGAGCGCGGAGGACCGAGTGCGCCACGTACGGCGGAGTCCGCCAGGTCGGATCGGTGAACGCGAAGGAGACCGCGCGCTCGGGAGTGAGGAAGCCGAAGCGCTTCCGGACGACGTGCCGCTCGACCGGCATCTCGTGGATCCAGTTCGGCAGGATCCGGTCGAGATCGTGGCCCCACAGGATCCCGCCGGAGAGGTTCTTGCTCCCGGGCTCGGCCCCGCGCTCGAGCAGGAGGACGTTCGCGCCGCCCTGGGCGAGGCGGATCGCGGCCGCGCATCCGGCCATGCCGGCCCCGACGACGATGACGTCGAAGTCGTCGCCCATGGACCGACGGCTCCGAGGGGTCGAATCGGACTTAACGTTAGGGGAGCCGGCGCGCCGGTTACATCCGGCCGCGCGTGATGACCTGGTTGGCGCTCTCGATCAGGCGCTGGAATTCGAACGGCTTCGGGATCCCGAGCCAGTCCTCGTTCCCCAGCTTCGTTCCGCCCTCCGAGCTCACCCGGACGGTGCCGTAGCCGAGGACGCGTTGGAAGGCGGACTGGTGCACGTCGACGCCCCGAACCTGGGGGATCGGGATCTCGTCGAAATCCTTGCCGAGGATCCCGCTCTGGATGATCACGCGGTGCGTCGAGACCGCGTACACCGTTGAGATCCAGCGCAGGTAGCGCACGAGGAGCCAGAGCAAGAGGAGGAGGGTGAAGAACGAGAAGAGGATCGTCAAGAGGGCGATCGATCCGTACGAGCCGATCGTCATCGCGTGGTCCTGCCAGAACTGTGTGAGGTACGGCAGCCCCGGGAAACTGTACCGGGCCGCGAAAGCGGAGTAATCCAGGAGGCCTACGATGAACAGCCAAAAGACCGGGGCGGGGAAGTAGTAGAGGCCGGTGGCACGGGTCTCGCGGAGCAAGCCCTCGGTGTCCGCGAGGTACGTCGCCTTGAGCAATCTCGGCAGGTCGCGCGGGGAAGGGGTGCCGGAGGCCGTCACGGACGGGAAGGAGGGGAGCCGTCAGATAAACCCTCCGCGGTGGCGGTACAAGTTCCGCTCCCCCGATTTATAGGACGCCCGACTGGCGGCGCCGATGGGGATCACCGACTGCCACGTCCACATCAATCCCGTCTGGGAGATGGTTCCCGGCGCGCGCGAGCTCGTCGGGCAGCATGCGAAGGCAGCGGAGTACGAGCGATTCCTCCGCGCACCCAAGGCGTTCCTCGACTACCTCGACCGGTGCGGGGTCGACCGAGCGGTCATCGTGAACTACGTGAGCCCCGACGTCGTCGGGTACACCGAGAAGGTCAACGAGTTCGCGAGCGAGTTCGCCGCCGCGGACCCGACGCGGCTCCTCGCCGTCGGCTCGGTCCTTCCGAGCCGGACCGATTCGGGTGCGGAAGTCGAACGGTTGATCCGTCACTTCGGCCTGCGCGCGATCAAGCTCCATCCACCCCACCAGCTGTTCGCCCCGAACGGATACCTCGACGGGACGGCCCCGCGGCTCCGGGAGATCTACGCGACGTGCGAGCGGCTCGGAGTACCCGTCATCTTTCACACCGGTACGTCGATCTTCCCCCGAGCGCGGAACCGGTTCGGCCAGCCGATCCTGATCGAGGACGTCGCGATCGACTTCCCCGAGCTCACGATCGTCCTCGCTCACGGCGGTCGACCGCTGTGGATGGCGGAAGCGATGTTCCTCGCACGGCGCTTCCGGAACGTCTACCTCGAGACGTCGAGCATTCCGCCGGCGAAGTTGCTCGAATACTTCCCCCGCCTCGAAGCGATGTCGGAGAAGGTCCTGTTCGGCAGCGATTGGCCCGGACCCGGCGTCGCCGACATCGGCGAGAACCTCCGGGCCTTCCAGCAGCTCCCGATCTCCGCTGCGGCCCGGGAGGCGATCCTGACGACCAACCCGGAGAAGGTCTTCCCGCGCGCTCCCCCCTCTTGAAATACCCCCTCACTCTCGACGGCCCGTGGCCGAGGACCCGAACAAGATCGAGCCGCCCGAGGAGCCCGGGGTGGACGCGCCCGAAGAGGCGCCACCCGCCGTCGTCGTCGTCGAAGGCGGCGAGGAGGTCGGCCGTCTCCCCATACCACGGCGCAATCGGGGCGAGATCTTCGGCATCGCGAACCAGCTCCTCGGCGCGGCGCGCATCCGCGTGATGTGCGAGGACTCGATCTCGCGGATGGGCCGCATCACGGGGAAGATGAAGAAGAAAATGTGGATCCGCGAGGGGGATCTCCTCATCCTCCGCCCGTGGGGGTTCCAGGAAGGCAAGGCGGACATCCTGTTCCGCTACAGCCGGACGCAGTCGATGTACCTCTCCCGTCGGAACATCCTTCCCGCCTCCATCGACATCTTCTCGACGCCCGAGGCGGCGACGGAAGGGACCCCTCCCGCGACGTAGGTCGGGCATGGCCCACGACGACCGCGGCGAGGCGAGTGCCCTCGACATGGCCGTCATCGAGGCGAACGCACTCGCGCTCGGTCTCTCGATCGATGCCCTGATGGAGAACGCCGGTCGCGCCGTAGCCGAGGAAGCCGCAACGCACCTTCCTCCGGGAGGGACCGTGGTCATCCTCGCGGGCGTCGGCAACAACGGCGGCGACGCCACGTGCGCCGCGTTCTACCTGGGCCAGTGGGGGTACCGCCCCGAGATCTGGCTCGTGCGCCCCGCCTCGGAGATCCGCGGCGCCTCCGCACGCCGCTGCTGGGAGCGGGCCCGGACCCGGTTCCCGACGCACGTCGGCGTCCCCACGGGCGACGCGCTCCAGGGCGCCGCGATCGTGATCGATGGCCTTCTCGGAAGCGGTCAGCAGGGGGAGCTTCGCTCGCCGTACCGCGAGACCGTCGAGACGGCGGTCCGTTCCGGAGTCCCGGTCCTCGCGATCGACCTGCCGACGGGGCTCGGGTCGAGCGCGGCGATACGCCCGAGCTGGACCGTCGCCCTCACGGTGCGAAAGCACGGGATGTCTTCGGAGAACTCCGGCACGATCACCGTCCGCGACATTGGTATCCCGCTCGCCGCGCGCACGGAGACCGGGCCGGGAGAGTTCCTCCGGTTCCCTCACGCCACCGGCACGCGCGAGTCCCGACGGGGTCGAGTCCTCGTGATCGGCGGCGGGCCGTTCTCGGGCGCCCCCGCGCTCGCGGCGCTCGCCGCGCTTAGGGCCGGCGCGGAACGCGCGACGGTTGCGGCCCCGACCCCGGCGGCCGAGGCGATCCGTACCTTCTCGCCCGACCTGATCGTCCGCGCCGTCGGCGAGGGTTCCTTCGCCTCGACCGATGTCGTGCGGCTCCAAGAGATCCTGAAAGAATCCCCGGTCGACGCGATCGTCGTCGGAATGGGCGTCGGACGCGCGGTCGAGACGATCGACTCGATGCGCGAACTCCTCTCCGCGATCCGGGGATCGCGGCCGATCGTCGTCGATGCCGACGCGCTGGCCGCCCTCGAACGCGTTCCCGGCGGCGCCGGTCACACCGTGGCGACGCCGAACCAGCCCGAGTACCACCACATCTTCGCGCCCGATGCCGCCCGGTCGCCGGAGGATCAGCTCGCTGCCGCCCAGCGTCAGGCGCTGGAGTGGGGCGTGACGCTCCTGGCGAAGGGCGAGTGCGACCTGATCACCGACGGACGCCAGGGCGCGCTCAATCGGCACCACCACCCCGCGGCGACCGTGAGCGGCGTCGGGGATGTCCTCGCCGGCGTCGTCGGGGGACTACTGGCGCAGGGCCTCGCCCCGCTCGACGCCGCCCGGCTCGGCGCGTACTGGGTCGGTGACGCAGGTCAACGGGCCGCCGAGGAGCGGGGATTCTCGACGATCGCGTCCGACGTGCTGGGCGCCCTCCCGGCGTCGCTCGTCGCGGGACTGCGGCGTCTCGCCACGTAGGCCTGTTCGCGTCGCGACTACGCGTACCGGACCCGGCCGCGGATCTCCTTCCCGCGCGCCCGGACGTCCTTGTGGCCGTTCGGGTTCCCCGCGACGTAGCCGTCGAAGAAGGTCTCGAGCAGGAGCTCTCCCTTCGGGTGGAGCGCCTTCAGGTCCTCTTCGACCAGGTGGAGATCGATGCCGAGCTCCTCGATCCCGGCGCCCTTGGCCCCCATCGAGAGATCGATGAACGCCGGCGGCCCGTTGGGACCCTCCGGAAAGAGAACGTTGGAGCTGGTGAGGTCACCGTGGGAAATCCCCCCCGCATGGAGCGTACCGAGGGCGACGCCGAACGCGCGCACCGGGTCGGCCAGCGCGGCCTCGTCATCGGCGTGCTGTTCGAGGAGTTCCTTGAGGGTCGGGCCGACGAGCTCCTCCATGATGATGCGACCCTTCGCGAGATCGACGTCGTAAACCACGGGGGTGCGGACCCCCGTCCGACGCGCGTCCACGAGGAGGCGTGCCTCGTTGCGGGTTCGTTCCTTCCGGAGCCGCTCGTCGAGCGCCTTCGGACGGTAGGACTTCGAGTCCCGTTCCTTCAGGATCGCCGCGAACCCGAGCCAGTCCACCCGACGGACCGACGCCTCGGCGCCTCGGGCGATCGCGGCCGGGTCGGTCGGCGTCTCCACGTTCGGCGCCCTCAGTGCGTCCGCTGGGAGGCGACGCATCGGACGATCGCCTCGCGGGCCAAACGGGCCGCGAGCGCGCTCGTGTTGCCGTGGTCGTAGTGCGGGCTCACTTCCATGATATCGAGGCCGGCAAGGCGCGGGGCGACCTGGCCGATCGCGTACTTCACGTCCCGCGGGGTGAGGCCGAACGGCTCGGGGGTCCCAGTGCCGCCGGCGTAGGCGGGATCGATCGCGTCGATGTCGAGCGAGATGTAGATGCGGTCGGTTTTGAGCATGTTGAGCGCGCGCTGGACCGCCGACTCGATCCCCTCCTGCGCGACCTCGTGGGCCGTCACGAACGCCATGCCGATCTGCTTGTTGTCCTCGACCTCTTCCTTGGCGACGGAACGGACCCCGAGGACGACCACGTTGCGCGCGCCGACCTTCTCGACGATCCGGCGCGAGGAGCACGCGTGGCTGCGGGGATCGCCCAGGTAGCTCGACTTGAAGTCCATGTGCGCGTCGAGGTACAGGACGCCGATCGAGCCCCCGTCCGGGTACGCTTCCACGCAGGGCGGCGAGCAGGCATGGTCGCCGCCGAGGATGATCGGGATCTTGTGCGCCGCGTAGATCGGGCGGATCTCTTCCCGCACCGCGGCGACCATGTCCGCCGCCGAGCCGAACTCGCCCGCGTTGCCCATATCGTGGATCGGCACGTCGGATAGGTCCACGCCCGTCTCGAGGTCGTAGGGCTCGAAATTGTAGGAATGCTGTCGGATCGAATCCGGTCCGAACCGGGCACCCGGGCGGAACGACGTGGTTCGGTCGAAGGGAATGCCCAGGACCACGAACTGAGCGTCTTCGAACGACGCCTGCGCGTCGGCGAAGACCCCGGCCCGTTCCATGCCCCTCGGACCCTCGGCGGCTATATCAGCCTAGGGAGAGAGCGAACTCACCGATCGCCCGGGCCCGCGGCCGGATCGGGGCGCGGGCTCGGGCCGCCCCGCCCACCGGAGAGGTAGGCGAACTCGATCGCCACGAGGGACAGGAGCGTGGTGCCGATGGCGAAACCGAACAGGCCGGTGTTGCCGGCGAACGCGAGCGTGATCCCGCCGAGGAGCGGACCCAGGCTCCAGAACGTCGAGTTGATGAGCGAGAAGACCCCGAGCTGCTCGGCCCGGTGGCCGACCGGGGCGCGGTTGGCCACGTACGCGAGCATCCCGGTACTGAGGAGGGCGAACCCGGAGTATCGGAGCACCTGTGCGGGGATCAGGAGGGGCCACGAGCTCGCGACGAGGTAGATGACCGTCCCGCCGAGCGTGACCAGTGTGCCGTACCAGATCCCCCGGATCTCCCCGGTCCGGTCGACGAGGCGACCGAGCGGCACGGAGACGAGCGCCGAGGTGAGCAGACCGGAGATCGCCACGAGCGCGATCTCGTACGGCGTGGCGCCGAGATCGTAGGCGAGGACACCGAAGAACGTCCCAACGGCCCCCGAACCGAGCGATCGGAGCGAGACGAGGAAGGAGAAGACCATGAGCGGGCGATGCTCCCGCCACGGGGTCCGATGCGGGGTGGGCTGGATCGCGCGGTCCGGCACGAGGAGCAGCACGACGAGGACGTTCGCCGCCATCACGGCGGCCACGAACGGAAAAAGCGCCGTGTAGCCGTAGAGGGCGACGAGGAACGCCGTGACGACGAAGCCGACGATGGCCCCCGCGGAGGACGTCGCGTTGAGGAGCCCGTAGCCCTGGCCCCGCTCGCGATCGCGCGTGAGATCCCCCACGTACGCGTTGAGCGCAGGAGCGCCGATGGAAAGGACCACCGTGGCGATGAGGAACATCGTCCCGGCGAGCACGTACCCCGGAAGGAACGGGACCGAGAAGAACAACGGGAGAGCCCCCAGCTCGGCGATGAGCAGGAACGGGCGCCGGCGGCCGACCCGGTCGGAGAGACGGCCGGCGAGCGGGGAGAGCAGGCTGCCCGCGACGTACGCGGCCGAGAGGAAGGCGAGGGCGACCGGGACGGTCGCCCCCTTGTCGGCGGTCAGGAAGAGGGGAAAGTAGACGACGAAGATGCCCGACCGGTTGCTCGCGAGGAGCTGGTAGAGCGAGAGGGAGAGCAGGTCGGACCGGGCCACCCCGGACCTACCCAGGGCCGGTACTTAGCCACGGCCCGCCGTAGGCGAGCGCGGGTCGCGTCGACCGCGCTTTCCGTCAGGTTAACAAGCCGGCCGGGCCTCGACGCGCCCGTGGTCTCGATGGGCGCTCCCGAGCTCGTGGGTCAGAAGTCCGAGGAGGACGGCGTCGAAGTCCTGACGCTCCGGCATCCTCCGGTGAACGCGCTCAGCACCCAGCTCCTGACGGAGCTCGCGACGCGGCTCGATGCGATCGCATCGAATCCGGGCGCCCGCGCCCTCATCGTGACGGGAGACGGGCAGTACTTCAGCGGCGGGGCCGATCTGAAGGAGCTCGCTACGCTCGACCTCACCCAGGCCCCCGCGATCGTACAGCGCGGTCAGGAGCTCTTCTCCCGCCTCGAGGCGCTCCGCGTGCCCGTCGTGGCGGCGATCAATGGTCTCGCGGTCGGAGGGGGCCTCGAGCTCGCCCTCGCGTGCGACCTTCGGATCGCCGGCGAGTCCGCGAAGCTGGGCCTCCCCGAGGTCACGTTCGGGCTCATGCCCTCGTACGGGGGAACGCAACGCCTGCCCCGGCTCGTCGGAGTGGCGAAGGCGAAGGAATTGATCTTCACGGGCAGCCTCGTCCCGGCCGCGGAAGCGGTTCGCATCGGGCTCGTCAACCGATCGGTGCCCGCGGGGCAGGAGCTCCGCGCGGCGCGGGACGTAGCCCACACGATCGCCCAGCGAGCGCCGCGCGCGGTCCAGGGGGCCAAGCGCGCGATCCGCGAGGGGCTCGCCCTTCCCCTGTCGGAGGGGCTCCGCTTCGAGGCCAAGACGTTCGAGACCGAGGTCCTCCCCTCGAACGACCTCATGGAGGGCCTCGCGGCCTTCATCGAACGACGGCCCCCGAAGTTCCGGGGGACCTGAGGATGCCGAGCGAGCTCACGTTCACCGCGGACCAGGAGGCGTTCCGGGCGGCGGTGCGCGCCTTCGCCCAGAAGGAGATCGCGCCGATCGTCGCCGAGATGGACGAGCGGGAAGAGTTCCCCGCGGCGACCGTGCGCCGGATGCAGGAGGAAGGATACTTCGGCGTTCCCACCCCCGAGGAATACGGGGGTCTCGGCCTCGGAAAGGTCGGCTACTGCATCCTCGCCGAGGAGCTGGGACGCGTCGACGCCTCCCACACCGCGATCGTGGGGGCGCACACCTCCCTCGGCGCGACGCCCCTCCTGTACTTCGGCTCCGAAGAGCAGAAGCGGCGGTGGCTCGTTCCCGCGTCGAAGGGCGAGAAGCTCCTCGCGTTCAGCCTGACCGAGCCCGGATCGGGGAGCGATTCCGGGGCGGTCCACACGACCGCGGTCCGTGAGGGCGATGCCTGGGTCCTCCACGGGACCAAGATCTACGTCACGAACGGCCGAGAGGCGGACACGATCATCGTGATGGCCGCGAACGATGCGAAGCTCGGTCCGAACGGCGGGCTCACCGCGTTCCTGCTCGACAAGGGGACCGCCGGATTCTCCGTCGGTCGCTGCGAGAAGAAGATGGGCCTGCACGGTACGTCGACCGCCGAGCTCATCCTCGACCACGTCCGGGTTCCCTCTGAGAACGTCCTGGGCGAGGTCGGCCGTGGGTTCATCGTCGCGATGACGAGCCTCGACGTCGGGCGGGTCTCCCTCGGCGCGGCTTCGCTGGGCGGCATGGAGGCCGCGACGACGGCCGCCCTCGATTTCGCTCAGAACCGTACCCAGTTCGGTCTTCCGATCAGCGAATACGAGGCGATCCAGTTCAAGCTCGCCGACATGGCGATGCACATCCACGCGCTCCGCTCGATGGTCTACGCCGCGGCGGCGCGCCACGACCGAATGGGCCACGACCCGAAGAAGTGGGGACGGCTCGAGCGGCTCGAAAAGACCCGCGAGTCGGCGATCGTGAAGTGCCTCGCCTCCGAATGGGCGGCGGACGTCATCGACGAGGCGCTCCAGATCCACGGCGGCCTCGGCTACATCCGCGGCACGCCGATCGAGCGCGCGTACCGCGATGCGCGGATCAGCGAGATCTTCGAGGGGACGAACGAGATCCAGCGCCTCGTCGTCGCGCGCGATCTCCTCAGCCGGGGCCTGTAGCCGGCGCGGGCGCACCGTCCCGCAGCACCCGGCGCAGGACCTTGAGCGCGCCGCTCCGCGGTAGCTCGGTACGGAACTCGATCGAGCGCGGCGCCTTGTAGTGGGCGATCCGCTCCCGGACATGCGCGATCAGCTCCTCGGCGGACGCGTGGGTCCCCTTCTTCAGGACGACGAACGCCTTGGCGACCTCGCCGAGCGTCGCGTCGGGGACCCCGATGACGGCCGCCTCGGCGACGTGGGGGTGCTGATAGAGGACGTCCTCGACCTCGCGGGGGTAGACCTTGAAACCGCCCACGTCGATGAGATCCTTCTTCCGGTCGACGATCGTGGCGTACCCGTCCGCGTCGATGCTCGCCACATCGCCGGTCCTAAGCCAGCCGTCCCGGAGGACCGCATCCGTCTCGGCGGGCTGGTGGTAGTACCCGAGCATCACCTGAGGACCCCGGACCTCCAGCTCCCCTGCTTCGCCGACGCCGAGGACCTTCTCCCCCGTCTCGAGGTCGACGACCCTCTGGTCGGTGTTCGGGAAGGGGAGGCCGATGGTCCCGACCCGGCGCTCGCCGAGGATCGGGTTCGCGTGCGTGACGGGCGACGCCTCGGTGAGGCCGTACCCTTCGATGAGGTGGCCGCCCGTCAGCGCCTCGAAGCGCGTCGCCACCTCCACCGGTAGCGGCGCCGAACCGCTCAGACAGACCCGGATCGATCGGATGTCGTAGCGGCCGACCTTGGGATGGTGATTGATCGCCTGATAGAGCGCGGGCACCCCGGGGAACTCCGTCGGTCGATAGCGCTGGATGAGCCGGAGGATCTCCGAGGGGTCCGGCCGCGTTTCGAGCACGATCGTCGCGCCCTCCATCAAGGGATAGTTCAGCGCTACCGTCATCCCGTAGATGTGGAAGAACGGGATCGCGGCGAGGACCGTGGCGGTCCCCGGCTCGGCGCGGAACCACGCGCGGCACTGGAGCGCGTTCGCGACGAGGTTGCGATGGGAGAGCATCGCCGCCTTGGGCGTGCCGGTGGTCCCTCCCGTGTACTGCAGGACCGCGATCTCCGTCGACGGATCCCCCCGCGCCTCGGGGAACGTGCCGGTCGTCCGGACCGCATCGCGCCACCGGCGGATCGTGGGTCCGGTCGGGAACGTCGTGGAGTGCTTGCGCCGGCGGAGGAGGAGGTTGACAAAGGGCCGGGTCAGGACGGGGTAGAACTCGCGGAGCCGCGCGACCCACGCGACCGGAACGGTGACGTCGGAGGCGACCTTTGCGAGGTTGGGGTAGAGGATCTCGAGGGTGACAAGCCCGCGGGGCTCGGAGTCCTTGAGGAGGCGCACCAGGTCCTGGCCGAGGTAGAGCGGGCTCACCTGGACGACGGTGACACCGAGGCGGAGAGCGCCGAAGTAGGCGATCGGATACGCCGGACAGTTGGGCAGATAGAGGGCGAGTCGATCGCCGGCGCGGAAGCCTTCTCGATGGAGCGCGGCCGCGAAACGCCCGGTCTCCGCCCAGAACCGCTCGTACGACCACGTGGCCCCGTAGTGGACGAGCGCGGTGCGTCGAGACCATCGGGCCGCGCTCTCCCCCACCAGGTCCGACAATCGACGGTCAGGGATCTCGATCGAGGGCGGGACGCCCGGCTCGTAGTGGGCGAACCAGGGGTGCGCCGGGTCCGAACTCACGGTCGTCGCTCGGAGGCCCCGCTGTTCTCGGTCACCGATCCCAGGCTGGAGCCGGGACGGAAGTGGACGCCCGGTTTGTAGCTCGTGACCCACTCGACCGGCGCCCCGATCGCGAGGTCCGCCTCGCGGGCGATCCCGTCGATCCAGCCGGTGATCCGCCCCCCCTCCTCGAGCGCGACGACCACGTACGCGTACGGGACGTCGTTGAGGAACTCATCGCTCGGGACGTTTTGAACGGAGAACGCCTCGATCCGTCCTCGACCCGTCAGATCGGTCTCGACGAGGTCGCGCTGACCGCAGTGCGGGCAGACGAGCCCCCACGTGGCCGTGACGAACCCACATCCCGAGCGGAATCCGCGAAGACGTAGTCCCTGCTCGTACGCGCTCCGATAGTCCGCGATCGTGTGGGGCTCCGTCGTCATTGCCTACCTCCCGTCGGTCACGGTCGCGTGAAGATGTGGACCGAGCACGAGCCGCCGGTCGCACCGACGTTGTGGGCCAGGGCCGTCTCCGCCTTCGGGACCTGTCGCCCGCCCGCGAGGTGGTTGAACTGTTCGAAGATCTCCGCGACCTGGGAAGCCCCGGTCGCGCTGACGGGGTGCCCCTTCGCTTTGAGCCCGCCGGACGGATTGACGGGGAGCTTGCCGTCGCGCTGCGTGACCCCTTCGGTGGTCGCCCGGCCGGCCGCGCCGGGAGGGAAGAAGCCCAGGTCCTCGAGGGCCATCAGCTCCGCGATCGTGAAGCAGTCGTGGACCTCGAGCAGATCGACCGAGGTGCGTTCGAGCCCCGCCATCCGGAACGCCTTGTCGGCCGCGAGTCGGGTGGCCGGCAGCCCGGTGAGCGTCCCCCGGTCGTGCATATCGGCGATCGAGCCGGTCCGCACCGAGGCGCGGATGACGAGGGGGACCATCGGCGGCGCGGGGAGCTTCTCCTTGGCGGCGACGACGAGGGCCGCGGCGCCGTCGGAGAACGGACAGCAGTCGTACAGTCGGAGCGGCGAGGCGATGATCGGGGAGCGCAGGTAGGTGTCGAGCGTGATCTCCTTCTGGAAGTGGGCGTGGGGGTTCCGCGCGGCGTTCGCATGGTTCTTCACCGCCACCGCGCCGAGCTCGGACTCCGTGGTCCCGAACCGGTGGCGGTGCGCGCTCGCGAGCGTCGCGTAGAGCCCGGGGAACGTGGCGCCGTTCCGCGTCTCGAACGCGTAGTCGGCACCCATCGCAAAGTAGCTCGTCGCGTTGAGCGTGTCGAGGTGGGAGAGCTTCTCGACCCCGACGACCAGGACCGCGTCGGCGAAGCCGCCGGCGACGTGGACGAACGCCTCGTGGAGGGCCGCGCTCGAGGAGGAGCACGCCGATTCGATCGTCGCCGACGGGACCTCGGGGATCCCGAGCGCCGTGTTGATCAGCGGACCCACGTGCGCTTGCCGCTCGGCGACGCCGAACGCGTTCGAAACGAACGTGTGTTGGATGTCCGCCGGCCGTAGCCCCGAGCGATCGATCGCCTCCAGGGCCACTCGGACCGCGGCTTCCCGGCCCGTCTCGGCCATCTTGCCGAACCGGTTCGACGCCGCCCCGACGACCCGCGTCTCGCGCACGCTGCCTCGGCGCAGGCGAGGTCGAACGCAGGTAAAGCCTGCGCGGGGTCGCGCCCACGCGGGACTAGATCGGAACGCCGACGATGGGCGCGACGGTCTCGAGAATCCGTTGGGCCTCGTCGCGATCGCGGGTCTTGATCAGGATGCGTCCGTCGCGACCGATCGTCACCTCGCGCTCCATCTTCGCGATCAGCATCACGCGGCAGTCGAGGACCGAGACACCTTTCGCCTCGAACCGTCCTCGGACCGCGCCCAGGTCGAGCTCCGTCGTTCCCGTCGGGATCGCCTCGAACGACCCGCGGTTCGCGCAGACGCGAAGCGTGTGGTACGTCACATCACGATCGCGTGCCGGACGCAATCGTCGAGGAGGGCCTCGACGTCGACGCGCTCCTCCTGCTGGCCGATCTGCACGAGGTTGCTCCGCGTGGCCGGCCGGTCGGGAACCGCCTGGCAGCAGACGCCAGGGCGGGTCGAGATTGCATAGGTACCGATCGATCGCGCCACCGTCTCGATCTCGTGCTTGTCGAGGCCGATCAGGGGCCGTACGATCGGCAGCTTCACCGATGCGGTCGCCGTTCGCATGTTGCTCAGCGTCTGCGAGGCGACCTGACCCAGGGCTTCGCCCGTCGCGAGGAATGTCGCGCGTTCGCGGTCCGCGATCCGCTCGGCCGCTCGCCACATGAACCGCCGGCAGAGAACGCAGCCTACGTGGCGATCCGTCTGACGCATGAGAGCGATCTGGGTCGGGCCGTGGGGGAGGACGTAGAGCGGGACCTTGCGGCCGAACCGCTCCTCGAGCACGTGCAAGTGGTCCGCGATCTTCTCCATCGGGCTGTCGTCGGTGAACGGGCGGTTGTCCATGTGGACGGCGAGCATGTCGTGGCCCTGGCGGAGTAGATAGTACAGGCTTACGGGCGAGTCGATCCCGCCGCTCATCATCATGACCCCGCGCGCCACGCCGGTCCAACGCCGGGCAGGCTATTTGAGACCACCGAGGTCCCCCTCGGCGCATCGGTAAATACCGAGCCCCGCTCGCCGCGACGTGCCCGAGCCTACGACGCCCCCGGCGCCGCTCTTTCGACGGGACGAAGGAACCGGCCCCGTCGTGCTCCTCTTGCACGGGCTCGGAGGCGATCATTCGGTCTGGGACGCACAGGTCCCCGCCCTCGCGCGCGAGTTCCGGGTCCTCGCACCGGATCTCCGGGGGCACGGAAGGTCGGCGGCCCCCGAGGGCTCGACGTTCTCCTTCGCGGAGCTTGAGGGGGACGTCGCGAGGCTCCTCGACGAGTCGGGAGGGGGCGCCGCGCACGTCGTCGGGCTCAGCGCCGGCGGCTTTCTCGCGCTCCGCATGGCCCTCGACACGCCCACCCGCGTTCGGAGCCTCACGCTGGCGGCGACGTCTGTCCAGTGCGATAATCACACCAAGGCCGTGAGCCAGCGGTGGGCCGAGACGTACCGCGACGAGGGGTTCGACGCCTACCTGCTCCGACTCGCCAAGGACCTCTACTATCCGGACTGGTTGGAGGTCCACCCCGACGCTCTGGACCGGCTTCGTGCACAGCAGTCAACGCAGGACCTCGGCTCCGCGCTTGCCTGGGCGCGCGCCGTGCGGAGCTTCGACCTCCGCGGACGCCTCATGAAGATCACTCAGCCCACGCGCATCCTCCAGCCGATGGACGACGGCGTTGTCGACGGCTCCCACGGGCGCCTGCTTCGCGTGTCCATCCCGGGCGCCGAGCTGAAGCTCTTCACGCAGACGGGGCACCTGCTCCCGATCGAGCGCCCGGCCGAGACGACCGAGGCGATCCGCGAGTTCGTCCGCGCCGTCGAGACGCGGTCCGACACGGCGCAATAGCCGCTCGCGCCGCTTTTCTATCCGAACGCCCCTTTCGGGAACGATGCACGAATCTCCTCCCCCGGACCCGGACGCCCGTCTCGCCGCCCTGGAACGCGAAGTGCGCGACCTCCGCGCCCGCATCGTCGAGCTCGAACGCCGGATACTCAACCAGCCGGAACACCCGGTCGACCGGGCCGCGGTTCGAGACAAGACGGTCTACGATTGGCAGGGACCGCGTTGATCGACGGCGCCCTCGCTCGCCCGCCGGATCCGCCGGAGGTCCAGCGTCTTCTCGACCGATATTCGGACGGGTCCCCGCCGCGGAGCTCTGCGGGGGCGGCGGTCCTCATCGCGCTTCGCGCCGGACGCAACGACGTCGAGGCGCTCCTCATCGAACGGGCGGTCAGAGAGGGCGACCCGGCGTCGGGCCAGGTCGGCCTCCCCGGAGGACGGGTCGCTCCCGACGACGGAACCCTCGTGGAGACCGCGCTCCGCGAATGCCATGAGGAGGTCGGACTCGGCCCGGCCGACCTGACCGCTCCCCCTCGGTTCGTCCGGATCGCGGGGGCGAGCGCATTAGGACTCCAGGTGGGGGTCTTCGCGGCCGGACTAGTGGCGTCGAGCCGAGCGCCGACCGCCCGGAGTCCGACCGAGGTGGCCCACGTCTTCTGGCTCCCGCGCGAAGCCCTGAGGAGCCCGCACCGGATCGTCCGCGAGACGCTCAGCGGTTCCCGCGAGGTCGACGCGACGGTCGTGGGCGATCACGTCCTCTGGGGGTTCACGCGCCGCGTTCTGCTCGACTTCTTCGAGATCCCCGAGCCCGTGGCGAACCGATAGACGGAAGTCGACCGTACGCGGGGATCGACCGATGCCGCTCCCTCCGGACCTTCCGATCGTCGACCACCACGCGCACCTCTCTCCGAACGGCGAGGGCGTCGCGGCGGCGCGCCGGTTCGAGGCGGCCGGTGGGACGCACCTCTTCCTCGCGACCCAGAACTACACGCCCCAGGTCCCGCTCCGCCGGGAAGAGTACCTGGAGCAGTTCGAGACGACCGAGCGACTGGCGCGGCGCATCCGCGAGGAGACGCGCGTCCGCGTGTACCTCGTCATCGCCCCGTATCCGATCGACCTGCTCGCGCAGATCGACAAGCTGGGGCGCGTCGCCGCCACGGAGCTCCAAGAGTCCGCGCTGGACCTCGCCGGGGCGTGGGTCGAGGACCAGCGGGCCGTCGCGCTCGGGGAGGTGGGGCGACCCCACTTCCCCGTCGCGCCCGAGGACGCGGACGCGGTCGAGGACGTCTTTCGCCACGCGCTCGAGGTGGCCCGTGACGCCGACTGCCCGGCCGTGGTGCACTCCGGGGATCTCGATGCCTCCGGCTACCGCGACCTCGCTACGCTGGCAGCCTCCGCATCGTTCCCCCCCCACCGGCTGGTGAAACACTACGCGCGGACGGTCGTTCCGGTCGCCGAGCGACTCGGCGTGGTCCCCTCGTTCATCGCGCGCCGCGAGCTCCTCGACCCCGTGTGCGCCGACCCGGGACCCTGGTTCCTCGAGACCGACTTCCTCGACGACCCGTTGCGCAAAGGGGCCGTGCTCGACATCTCGACCGTGCCCAAGCGCGCGCGGGCGATCGCCGACCGCGGGCCGGAGGGAATCGCCCTGCTGCGCATCCCCTTCATCGACTCGGTGCGCTCGGTTTATGGCTTCACCCCGTTCGAGGAGCCGGGCGGGGCTCGATGAGCGCGCGACGTCGACGCGGGAGGCTCCTCGCATTGGAAGGGATCGACGGGGCCGGCAAGTCCACGCTCCAGACCGCTCTGCTGCGTCGACTGCGACGACGCGGCCTGCGCGTGGCGGCGTGGCACGAGCCGGTGCATCCGACGATCGGGAAGGCCGCCCAGGCGCTCGCCACGACCGACCCGATGGCCGCGGCCATCGAGTTCACCGTCGACCGGTGGATCGGTCGCCCCCGGCTCGAGGGGCTGCTCGCGACCCACGACCTCGTGATCTCCGACCGCTCGTTCTACTCGACGCTCGCCTACCAAGGGAGCGCCCTACCGGCCGCATCCCGCCGAGCCATCGCACGCCTGCAGGAGTCCGCCACGGTCCCCCCCGACCGCATCGTCCTTCTAGACCTCCCCCTCGACCGTGCGATGCAGCGCGTGGGCCGCCGCGGCCGGGCGCGGGCGCCGCTCGAGCGCGAACGCACGCTGCGGCGGGTCTCGCGATCCTACCGTCGGTTCGCCCGCGAAGGAGGCTGGCGCGTCCTCGATGCCCGAGCCCCCCGGAAGGAGATTGCCGAGCAGGCCGCGGCGTGGATCGTGAGCTGGCTGCGGCGAAGGCCGGGGTCGACCGGCCGAGGGCGAGGATAATCTACCCCTCGGGCAGTCGTGGGCGCGGAGCGGTCGTGCAACGGATCCTAGTCCAGGAAGAGTCGCTCGATCCGGCGTTCGTGCCTCCCCGGCTCGTCCGCCGCGAGACCGAGCTCGCCCTCCTGACGAAGCGCTACCGGGATTCGCTCGCCAAGGGGCTCGGCTACCATCAGCTCCTCACCGGCGGGATCGGCAGCGGCAAGACCGCGATCGCCCACCGGCTCGGCGACGACCTCGTCCGGTTGGGACGGACGGGATCGCTCCCCGTTCTCAAGCTCTACGTGAACTGCTGGCGGCGGTCGAACGACCGGACCATCCTGCTCCAGCTGCTCCGCGGCGTCGGGGTCTCGCTCCCCGATCGCGGGTACGCGCTCTCGGAAATGCTCGACGTCTTCGAGCAGGGCCTCCGCAAGTCCCCCCGGCACGTCTTCGTCATCCTCGACGAGGTGAGCGCGTTGGTCCGGCAGGAGACGAAACTGGTCTACCTGCTGTCGCGATCGCCGGAGGTCGGCCTCGGCTCGATCTCCCTCTTCCTCGTGGCCCCGGAGGACGTCCTGCCCTACCTGGACGCGGCCAGCCGGTCGAGCTTCGGGGTCACCCACCGGATGCAGCTGCGCCCGTACGACGCCGAGGATCTCACCGAGATCGTCCGGTTCCGCGCGAGCCTGGCCCTGCGACCAGGATCGCTCTCGGAGGAGGTGGCCCGGCAGGTCGCACGCGCGGCCACGACGAGCAGCGACGCGCGGTTCGCCCTCGAGCTTCTCTCCGGAGCCGCGCGCGCCGCGGAGCAGGCCGAGGCGACCGAGATCCACCCGGAGCACGTTCGCGCGGCGAAAGGGTCGATCTATCCGACCGTCACCGAGTCCAAGCTCGAGGAACTGGGCGAAACGGAGCTGCTCGTCCTCCTCGCTCTCGCTCGGAGCCTTCGGGGACGGCGGGCCGTCGCGACGACGGACCGCGTTCGCCAGTCCTACCACGCCGCGGCGGAGGAGTACGGGATCGCCCCGATGAGCCGGGTCACTTTCTGGCGGACCGTCAAGGCGCTCGAGCGCGAGGGACTCATCCAGGTCGACGCGCCCGCATCGAAGGGGGAAGGGAACCGCCTCAGCATGGACGAGGTGCCGATGAGCTACCTCACGACGCTCCTCGAATCGAAGGCGACACCGCGCGCTCGCAAAGCCTAAGACACGCCCCCCGTCTCCGACCGCCGTGCCACTCGCCGTCACCAGCGTCCCAGGCGGAGCGACCCCGCGGCTCCCCGAGTGGATCCGCGTTCCGCTTCCGAGCGGGCAGTACCCGGAGGTCCGGGCGACCTTGGAGGAGCTCCGGCTCGCGACGGTCTGCCGGGAGGCGCGCTGCCCGAACAAGTCCGAATGCTGGTCCGCGGGGACGGCGACGTTCATGCTCCTCGGGACCGACTGCTCGCGCCGGTGCTCCTTCTGCGCCGTCACGACCCACTGGTCGGCCGGACGAGTGGACGCGACGGAGCCGGAGCGCGTCGCGGAGGGGATCCGACGCTGGGGCCTCCGGTACGCGGTCCTGACCCAGGCGTGCCGCGACGATCTCCCGGACGGGGGCGCGGCGATCCTCGCGGAGGCGGTCCGACGCATCCGCGCGACCTCGCCCGACACCCGGGTGGAGCTGCTCATCGGAGATTTGGCGCACGACCGCGCGTCGCTGGAGGCGCTCCTCGTCGATCCCCCGGACGTCCTCGCGCACAACCTGGAGACCGTTCGCGCCCTCTCCCCCATCGTCCGAGATCGGCGGGCGTCCTACGACGGCTCCCTCGAGCTGCTCCGTCGCGCCCGCGATCTGGGACCGCGGAGCCTCGTGACGAAGAGCTCCCTCATGCTCGGGCTCGGAGAATCGGAGGAAGAGCTCCGAGCAAGCTTCGTCGACCTGCGCTCGGCCGGGGTCGACCTGCTGACCCTGGGCCAGTACCTCCGTCCGACCCCGGCGCACCACCCGGTTTCCGGGTACGTTCCCCCGGAGGAGTTCGCGCGCTTGCGCGCGATCGCGCTCGCGGAGGGATTCTCGGGGGTCGAGGCGGGTCCCCTCGTGCGGAGCTCCTATCACGCGGAGGAGCTGTTCGATCGGGCGCGCGCGGTCGGGGAGGGCTGAGCCGTGGCGAAGAAGGCGCGCAAGCGGTTCGAGGAGGACGCGGCGAGCTCCTTCCAGTTCCCCGAGTTCGACGAGGCCACCTTCATGCGCCACGAGTTCGAGCAGACGTATGCGATGGCGTTCGCCGTCGTCCTCGCGACGATCCTCGGCGTCGTCTCCTATGCGATCGACCGGGCGCTCGTGGGCTACTCGCAGCCCACGCTCCAGGGGCTGGCCCCGGTCGTCGTCGCCGTCGGGGCGATCGCCTTCTCCCCGTTCCTCCTGCAGCGGATCCGATCCGGCGCTCGGGACTACACGCGAGGCGACTGGGCGGGGCTCATGGTGCTCGAGATCTTCCTGTGGCTCGGGTTGTGGTTCCTGCTCGCCGACGTTTTCCACCTGGGCTAGGTGCGACGCCAGGGCAGGCGCTTCTCGAGAAGATCCGAGAGCGCGATCCCGAGGGCCGGATCCTCCGCCTCCTCGGCGAGGGAACGGACCGAGACCGTCGCTCCCACGGGTGGCTTGAGATCGCGTCCCAGAGGAAGTCGCTCGAGCGCCGACGCGAGCAGGGGCTCGATTGCGCGTTCCGGGCGTCGCGTCTCGACCGCCAGCTTCCCTTCGGCGGTCACGTACGGTCCCTGCAGGACCTGCGCCCCCGGTTGGGTCCACTTCCCGAGGAACGAGCCGACCCGGTCGATCCCGGCGGGTGGACCGTCCTGCCAGCGCACCGCCGGCACGGTCCCATGCTCGACCTCGAGCACGATGGCGACGCGACCCTCCCCGGCGGCCGACGCGGTCCCGACGACGGCGAAGCCGAGCCGGACCGCCTCGTCGGCGACCGATCGCTCGGCCTTCCGGAGCTGAGGATAGAGGATATCGTCCACGAGCTCCGGTCGGGGCAGCCACGTGACGGTGACGTGGGTCGCGCGCTCTTCGACGCGCTCGCGGGCCGTTGCGACCGAGAGGCTCGGGCGTTGCAGGAGCTCGAACGCGCCGGCGGAGGGACGATCTAGGTACTCGGCGGCGGCGAGAATCAAAAGTCCCAGGTTCTTGCGCGAAAGCGCCGTCGCGACGTTACGGCCCGGGTCGACCGGATCGTCGAGCACGAGCGCGACGTCCTCGGGGACGCGTGGGCTCGCCCCCGGCGTGCTCACGAGGCGCACCGGAATCCGCCAGCCACGGGCCGTACGCAGGAGGCCCCGGAGGCTCCCGAAGCGTAGGACGAGGAGCTCCACAAGGTACCCGGAGAGCCCGCCGGTCCGCGCCTCGGAGCCGTAGATCCCGATCCCCCGGAAGAACTGCTTCGTCAACCGGACTTGGCCGACCATCTCGGGCGTCTGGTGGCCCACGAGGTACGCCTGATGGAAGGGGGTCCGGTCGACGGCGCTCTGGGGATGGGACGGATCGTCGATCGCGTACCCCGGCACGGCATCGACCTCGAATCCTTCGAACGACCCCCGTCGGTACGGGTGCTCGGCGTAGCGGGTCTCCGTCGATTCGAGGAGCGCCGCCCCGAGCTCGAGACCGTAGCGCTCGAGATCCCCGCGCGAGGTATCCGGGGGGAAAAGGAGGAACAGGTCGATGTCCATCCGGTCCTTGAGGTAGGTGCGGCGAGCGGCGCTGCCGGCGACGAGGCAGCGGCGCACTGGGATCGAACGTTCCCGCGCGAGCGCTTCGGCGCGGGCAACGAGGCGCTCGAGGACCTGGAGCAGGCGTGCCTCGGTCGCCGCGTCCGGCGTGATCCGCGCGAGGACCTCACGCTCGATCCCCTCCGCGGCGGCGTCCGGACCCGTCGACGACGGAGTGGCCATCGGCCTCCGAAGTCCTTCGAGGGATGAAACCTTGGCCCCGAGATTCCGAGACCCCGCGGGAACGGTTATCGGTCCCCGGGCGGTACGTGTACCGGCGGCGAGCGGGAGAAACGATGCTGGGACATCCGGCGACGCTCTTCACCACCCTCCCCGGCGGCAAGGTCCGCTGCACCGCGTGCGCTCGCTACTGCACGATCCCGGAAGGATCACACGGTTTCTGTTTCGTCCGGAAGAACGAGGGCGGAACGCTCACCCTCCTGAGCTACGGCCGCGCGGCCGCGGTCCAGGTCGACCCCATCGAGAAGAAACCGCTCTCCCACTTCCACCCAGGGGCGCGCGTCTTCTCGATCGGCACCGTCGGCTGCAACTGGCGGTGTCAGTACTGCCAGAATGCGGAGATCTCGCAGGAGCGCGAGGTCCAGGGTCGTGCGCTTCCCCCGAGGGCGGCCGTCGACTGGGCCCTCCGCCAGGGGTGCGATGGGATCACGTTCACGTACAACGAGCCGACGATCTTCATCGAGTACGCGCTCGACGTCATCCGCGAGGCGCACAAGGAGGGACTGTTCGCGAACTTCGTCACGAACGGCTACATGACCCCGGAGGCGGTCGCGCTCCTCGCCCCGCATCTGGACGCGATCAGCGTCGACTTCAAGGGCAGCGGCGAGCCCAAGTTCATGCAGAAGTACATCACGGCGAAAGGGCCGGCGCCGATCCTTTCCACGATCGTGGACCTGCGGAGGCGCGGCGTCCACGTCGAGATCACCAACCTCATCGTCCCGGAGGTCGGCGACGATCCGGAGGCGTTCCGTTCCCTCGCGCGGTTCGTGACGACCGAGCTGAGTCCCGATACGCCGTTCCACCTGCTTCGCTTCCACCCGGACTACAAGATGCTCGATCTCCCCGAGACACCGATCCGGACCCTGGAACGGCTCCACGCGATCGCCAAGGAGGAGGGCCTCGAGTACGTCTATCTCGGCAACGTGTGGGGCCACCCGCTCGAGCACACATATTGCCCGGCGTGCGGACGGATCGCGGTCGAACGGCTCGGGTTCATCATTCGGCGCTGGAACCTGGACCCTCAGAACCGCTGCCTCGGCTGCGGACACTCCATCCCGATCGTCGGCAGTCTCCGTGCCGGATACGAGCCGACGTTCGTGACCCCTCTCGCGTAAGGGAGCGGCGCCGAATTCGGGCCGGAGTGCCGGGGCCAGGATTCGAACCTGGGAACTCCTGCGAGAGCAGATCTTGAGTCTGCCGCCTTTGGCCGCTCGGCCACCCCGGCGCGTTCGCGAGGGGGGACGGGTCCCGGCTTATTCCTCTTCGCCCTCGTCGCCCTCGAACTCCCCCTCGGCGGCGTCCTCGACGAGGACCGGTGCGCCGGCGGCGATCGGACCCGGGCGATCGCTGTCAAGGGGGGCGCGGGCCGGGCGCTGCGCCCGAAGCTGTACCCGTCGAATGCGGCCGCATCGGAGACACGTCTGGGTCCGGTGCGCGCCGCGAAGTCGCGTGCGCAGCGTCCGGCCCTCCACCCAGTACGTCGAGCAGCCCCGACAGTAGAGGCCCCGGTACTCGACGAGGAGGCGCACGTTGTATCGCGTTCCGATCCGGCGAGCCAGCTGCACGTAGCGATCCGAGAGCGTCGAGCGGCCGGCGCGTGCCTCCTGTTCGGCGAGGCCGAAGAGATCGGAGATCCGTCCTCGCGCGACCCGGATCATCGCGCCGGTGCGGCGCCCTCGCCGACCGCGGCGCGGGGGCCCTGAGCGCTCAGGCATACCGGGCAGACGACCGCGACGGTCGATATCAGACTGTTGCACCGCGGACAGTGCGCCGCGCGTCCCACGAGCGTGGGAGGGATCCAGTCGGGAGGCGGCATCGCCGGAGGAGGAGGGGGAACCGGGAGGACCGTCGGAGGGCTCGGGGGGAGAGGGAGCCGGACGGGCGCCGGGCCGGCGAGGCCCTGTGGGACGGTCGCGCCGCACGCGCGGCAGAAGAGGGCGCCCTCCTGCGCGGTGGTCCCGCACCGAGGACAGAGCGCCACGTGCCGGTAAAGTATATGCGCTATATGACCGTCCTCGCCATCCTTGAGACGACGCCACGTAGCCTTGGCCACCGGGGACCCCGCGTTGTACGCGGAGCTCGCAGGGGTGCTGCGGGAACGTCGTATACCCTCCGTCAGCCTACTTCCCGGCGATCGGGTGCCGGACCGGGTCGTCGCGGTCCTCACGAGCGAGTCGGAGGCGGATTCGATCTCTCACCCCGTGATCATCGCGGTGCCGCCCGAAGGAGACCGGACCGCGATCTGGGCTGAGGTCGCGAGCGCGCTCGCCGCCAACGACACGCCCGGCGATCTCGTGGTCGGCATCGATCCCGGACCGCGACCCGGCTACGCGATCTTCGAGGGGACTTCGTTGATCGGCGAAGGGAACGTCGACGCTCCCGAGGAGGTCGCGCGGCTCGGCAGCAACCTTCGCCGCCGGTTCCCCTCACGTTCGATCCGATTCCGCGTGGGCAGCGGAGACCGGCTCGCGCGCGACCGGATCGTGAACGCACTTCTCCCGCTGCGTCGGCCCATCGAGGTCGTCGACGAGCATCGGACGACGCCGCGCGGCCATCGTCGACCGCGCGATGCGATCGCCGCGCGTGCGATCGCCCGCGCTTCCGGGCGGCGAGTGCACGGTCGAGCGCTCCTTACGATCACTCCCGGTGAGATCGCCAACCTCCAGCGGCTGAGCCGCGAGGGGAGCGGAGGTCAGTTCACAATCCCGCGTGGTCTCGCAGAGGGCGTGCTCCGAGGCGAGCTCACAATGTCCGATGCGTTGGCCGAGGGCGCGCGCCGGTACGGGCGACCGCCGTCGGTCCCCTCTACGCGGGGGCACCGCGCGGCCGAACCGTCTTAAGCCGCAGTCGGCCTGGCGCCGCGATGGCTGGACCTTCGGACGTCGCGGAGCGCATCCGTCGGCTCGTCCTACAGAACTCGATCGCGCACGACGGCGCTCCACGCCCCGGTCCCGTGCTCGCCCGGCTCCTGGCCACGCAGCCGGAGCTGCGCAGCCGAAGCGCGGAGATCGGGACCGCCGTGCGCGCGGCGATCGACGCGGTGGCCGCACTGTCGAAGGACGAGCGCGCGTTGGAGCTCGACCGGCTCGGCGGGCCGGAGGCCGACCGCGGTCCGCCGGCCAAGGATGCCGGCGGAGCGTTTCCGGAGCTCCCCGGAGCCGTGCGCGGTCAGGTCGTCCTCCGGATGGCGCCGTTCCCATCCGGAGCCCTCCACATCGGCAACGGGCGGATGATCTTCGTCAACGACTACTATCGCCGTCGCTACGACGGAAAGCTCCTGCTGGTGTTCGACGACACGGTGGGTTCGGAGGAGAAGCGCCTCGACCCGGAGATGTTCGACCTCATCCAGCGGGACCTCGAGCTCTGCGATGCACGGCCGGACGCGATCTACTACAAGTCCGACCGGATCCCCCACCACTACCCGTGGGCCCGACGCGTCATCGATGCCGGCGGCGCCTACGTCTGCGTATGCCCGGCCGAGACGCTGCGGTCGAACCGCGCGGCCGGCCTCGCGTGCCCCGAGCGGAGCCAGGACCTCGGCGCCACGGTCGACGGGTGGGAGAAGATGCTGGCGGGCGGGTTCGCCCCCGGTGAGGCGGTCCTTCGGCTCCGAACGGACCTCCACGATCCCGACCCCGCGTTCCGCGACCGGGTCCTCTTCCGGCTCAGCGACCTCGACCATCCCCGCGTCGGCCACAAGTACCGCGTCTGGCCGCTCCTCGAGTTCTCCTGGGCCGTCGACGACATCGAGCTCGGGATCACGCACGTCATTCGAGGCAAGGACCTCGTGATGGAGGATCGGATGCAGGAGCACCTGTGGAAGCTCCTCGGCGTCCACGGTCCTCCGTTCCTCCACTGGGGGATCCTCCGCGTTCGGGAGGCGAAGATCTCGAAGAGCAAATCCTACGCCGAGGTGAAAAGCGGCCAGTTCGACGGCTGGGCGGACCCGAGGACCTGGTCGTTCCAGTCTCTCGACCGTCGCGGGATCACGCCGCAGGCGATCCGAGAGTTCACCCTATCGTTCGGCCTCTCGTTGGCCGATATCGAGGTCCCCGCTGAGACGCTCTACGCCGAGAACCGAAAGATCATCGACCCGACGACCGTACGGCGCGCGTTCGTCGAGGATCCGATCGCTGTCGACGTATCGGACCTCCCGGCGGAGCTCGCGACGACCGTTCTGCGCAACCATCCGGATCGACCGGATCTCGGCACGCGCAACGTCTCCGCCGGCCCTGGGCTCTGGCTCGCCGGACGCGACGTGCGGGCACACCTCGGCGAGGAGATCCGTCTGAAGGACCTCGCCAACATCCGTCTCCCTTCCGAAGTCGCCGCGGCTTCCGGGATCACAGCGTCGTTCACGACGCGGGAGAACAAGCGGATCCCGCGGGTGCAGTGGGTCGCGCGCGCCGGGGCCGTCCCCGTCCGCCTCCTCGGCACGGAGGGCGAGCGGAGAGTTGGGATGGCGGAGGCCGCGCTCGGCGAGGCCGCTCCGCGCGACGTGCTGCAGTTCGAGCGCGTCGGGTTCGTCCGCGTCGAGGCCGATCACGAGCCCGGGACGCACCCCGTGCGCGTCTGCTTCGGGCATCCGTAGCCTCGAGCCGAAACCCTATCAACCCCGGGACGGTAGTCTCATCGTCGATGCGGTTCCTCCACACCTCGATCACCGTCCGGAACATCGACGAGAGCCTGAAGTTCTACACCGAGGTCCTCGGGCTCGAGTTCGAGCGGCGTCGGCTCATCCCCGAGAACCACGCCGAGATCGCCTTCGTCCACGACCCGTTGAGCGGCGCACGCATCGAGCTCACCCATTGGGAGGGCAAGGACCAGCTCGAACCCGGTGAGCAGCTGGACCACCTCGCGTTCGAGGTCGCCGATCTGGACGCTACGATCGCGTCGGCCCGCGCCCGTGGGGTTCGAATCGCCAAGGAACCGTTCCGTCTCCAGGGTGGCACGCGTCGCCTCGCGTTCCTGCTCGACCCGAACGAGGTCTGGATCGAGCTCATCGAGCCTACGGCCCCTGCCGCCTGATCCGATCGCCGTGAGCGACGTCTCCGCGGTCGGACCGGCGGCCTCCCGCCGCCTACGCGCCGTCTTCGGTGCCACGTTCTTCGTCCGCTTCGGCTTCGGCCTCAGCGTCGCGATCTTCGCGTCGTACATCGTCGGACGCTCCTCGGGGATCGACGCCGAATCGGTCGGGATCGTCGGCGTCGTGAGCGCTCTCGCACCCGTGGGCGAGTTCTCCACCGTCCTCCTCTCGGGGATCGCGGCCGATCGCTACGGGCGTTTCCCGGTCCTGTTCTCCGGAATGATCGCCGCGGCGCTCCTGCTCGCCGCCGCGAGCCTGACGCGCACGCCGATCTTCCTGGGCGGCATCAATCTCGGCTTCGGCGTCGCGAGCGGGGCCATACTCGCCTCGAGCCTCGCCGTCGTCTCCGACGAGGCCGGGGCGGGCGAGCGTGGCTACGAGATGGGCCGGTTCGATGCGGTGAACCTGTTGGGATGGATCGGCGGCTTCGCCGTCGGGTTCGGGCTTCTGGGCGTCCTTCCGAACGCGGACCTGGGACGCCTCTTCCTCGGTGGCAGCAGCCTCCTCGCCCTCGGCCTCGTGGTCGGGTACGCCTGGACCCGCGGACTGCCCGAATCGGGTCCGCGTACCGAGTTCGATGTGGTAGGGATCCTCCGGACGGTGTTCCAGAAGGAGGTCCTGATCGTCACGCTCCCGTGGCTCGTCATCTACCTGCTCCTCGGGACCGTCTTCGTGTTCCTCGGCACCTCGGCGACCGGTGCGGGCATCTCCCCGACCCTCCTCGCTGCGATCATCGGCGTGGGGGGGCTCCTGCTCCTGTTGACGCAGCCCGGGTTCGGTCGACTCGCCGACCGGTTCGGCCGGACGCGCATGATGCTCGTCGGCACCGCAGGGTTCGTCGGGGTCCTGACGGGGGCCGCGCTGCTCGCCCAGTTCGGCGCCCGACCGGAGCTCCTCGCTCTCGTGGGGGTGAGCGCGCTCCCGGCGCTCGCCTACGGACCGGCGGCGCTGGCCGCCCTCGCCGATCTGAGCCAGACCATCCCGAGAGCGACGACGATGGCGATCTATTCGCTCGTGATCAGCCTGGGAATGCTCCTCGGCCTGCTCCTGTCCACGGGTCTCTATAGCCGGTACGGCGCGAACGGGCTCGACGTGTACTTCGGCGGCATCGCGATCGCGCTCGTCGCGCTCACCTACTGGCGCTACGTCGAGGTCCGGATGCACCGGGCCCCGGACACCGGCGCGCCGCCCGGTCCTACGACTCCGGCTCGATGATGAAGTGCCGGACCGTCGGGTAGGTCGTCTTCACCGACGAGGAAATCTCGTCGATCACCGTCTCCACTTCGTCGGTCGTGAGCCCGTCCTGGAGGTTGACGCGGAGCGCGATGAGGATGTCGTCCGGTCCCAGCATCATCGACTGGAACTCCCGCACGCGCCGAACGCGCGAGTTCCGTTCGACGATCGTGAGGATCGCCCGGGCCTCGTCCGGCGAGATCGCCTTCCCGATCAGGAGCTCGCGGCTCTCCGCCGCGAGGACCAGGCCCGTGACGACGAGCAGGACGCCGACGACCGAGGCCCCGATCCCGTCGTAGAGCGCATTTCCCGTCCGGAAGACGAGCGCGATCCCCGCGAGGGCCGCGATGCTCCCCGCGATCGAGACCACGTCCTGGTAGAAGATCGACTTGAGGCCCTGGTGGGCCGACGCGATGAGGTACTGGACCGTCTTCTGCGCGGCGCGGAGCTCGCGGACGGTGACCCAGATCCCGATCAAGCTGACGACGACGCTCAATCCGACGACAGCGAGCGCGGCATCGACGTGGTCGATCGGATGGGGGTGGAGCAGCTGGTCGATGCTGTCGGTCAGGACGAGCAGGCCCGAGACCGTGAACGTCACGAGCGAGGCGCTGAACGACCAGAAGAACCGCTCCTTGCCGTGCCCGAACGGATGCTCGTGCGTGGGCGGTCGCGTCGAGGCGACCTGGCCCCAGAGGAGCAGAAGGCCCCCCACGAGGTCGGTCAGCGAGTAGACCGCCTGCGAGAGGACGGCATGGCTTTGACTGATCTGGGCGACGAAAAGGTTCGCGGCGAAGAGCGCCGCGTTCAGGGCGATCGTCGCCCAGATCACGAGCTGGGTTCGCATTCGAAGGGTCCCTACTTCGCCGGAGCCTAGGGGGTCCCTCGATTAAGGCCTCCGATGGGGCCGGGGGGTGCTCCCCCTACTCGATCTCGCGACCCCGACCGTCGCGGCCCTCGAAGTGGATCCAGCCCTGGACGGTGTCGAGGTGGAGGTCCCCCTCGAGGCGGGCGTGCCGGGTGCCCCGGCTGATGACGAATTCGACCCGGAGCGGGTGTCGGGACTGTCGCGGGCCGTCGATATTGAGGCATTCCGACTTGATCGCGTCGATCCGCTGCCAGTGGATCTCCTGGAAGCGCCCGGTGAGGACGGACGGGGCATAGTCCAACGCGGTTCGGTCGAGGAAGACGCGCACGTCCCGGATCACCTCCGGGCCGCAATTGTAGAGGAAGAGCCGCCAGGAGCCCGAGGCGACGAGGGCGGAGATCTGGTACTCGTCATCGACCTCTTTCCGCTGTCGGTCGCCCACCGGCCAGACGTAGGGGAACAGATGGATCGGGCTCTTCCCCGCATCCCGTCCCCGGGCCCCGGAGCGCCATCGCTGGACGGCCCTCAGGCGGGAGCGAACGACGGGGGTCTCCTCGCGCCAGCTCCCGTAGGCGATCGGGGCCGACCGCTCGAGCTCCCGCTCGAGGTCGGAGGCGCTCGCCTTCGGCAAACGGCGCTCCAGGTCCTGGACGGCGCGTTCGAGCTCGAGACGCTCTTGTCGCTTCACCGTCTGAACTCCGACACCTGTCGCATGGATGAGCGACATCTCATGACTGGTCTCCACCGGTATAAAGAAGATGCGGACCGCGACAAAATTTCCGAAAAGTCGCACATACAGGTATAGCGAGGCAGTCATGCGCGGCTACGCAGTCCACCGAGCACCGAGACACGAGACGAACGAGACCCCGGAGGGCGCGCAGTGAGCGCGGCCCTCTCGATCGAGCAGGTCGACGTGGCGATCGACCACTTCGAGCTGCACGTCCACCAGTGCGACCTCTGCCTCGTGCGCGGCAACAGCCTGTGCAATGAGGGGCGGTTCATCGCCGAGGACGTCGCCACCCTCCAGGCGGAGATCAAGCGCCCGATGCGCGGCCCCCGCCGCGGCCTGGACGTCCTTCGCCGCCGATCCGCCTCGTATCAGGCAGGAGCGTAGATTCGGTTCGGAACGTTCGCTCCACGACGGTCCCACGCGGGTCGGTGCGGGCACACCGACTTCGCCGAAGGTCTGCGCGGGAACGCGGTAGGTAAGGTCGGGGCGTCCCGTCAACGGACGCAAGAAACACCGTCCCGACCGAACCGGCGCGTCCCGCGTGCGACCGACCAGGGCCCCGATCCCCCTCGGGGCCCTGGCCCATTCTCGATACTCTTTCCGCGCTCGAGGACTCAACGGTTAAATCGGCCCCCCCCGTAGGAGGCTCGAGAGCATCATGCCCGAGCCGACTCCGGGTGCCGCGAAGGGGAAACGCCACCTGCGCCCGTCGCTGGCCAAGCTCGGACTCTCCCCTGGAAAGCGCACCCGCCTCCGCCACCTGCTCTACGACCACGGACCCGGGGGCGGGACCCTTCTCGTCCTGCCGATCGACCAGGGCCTGGAGCACGGGCCCGTGGACTTCTTCGAGAATCCGGATGCGCTCGACCCGGCGTACCAGTACGCCCTCGCTCGCGACGGCCGGTTCTCCGCCATCGCGCTCCACATCGGCCTCGCCGAGAAGTACTTCCACGAGTACGCCGGGGACGTCCCGCTCATCCTGAAGCTCAACGGCAAGACGACGATCCCCGCGGATCACGAGGCGTTCAGCGCGCTCACGGGCTCCGTCGAGGACGCGGTCCGGCTGGGCGCCGACGCGGTCGGCTACACCGTCTACGTCGGCTCACCCGCCCAGGACCGCGATTTCGAGCAGTTCCGGCGCGTCCGGCAGGACGCCGAGCGACTCGGGATGCCGACGATCGTCTGGGCGTACCCGCGCGGCGAGGCGGTCGCCAAGAAGGGCGGCAAGGAGAGCCTCTACGCGATCGACTACGCCGCGCGCGTCGCGCTCGAGCTGGGCGCGGACGTCGTGAAGCTCAACTATCCGGTGCGCTCGGAGAAGGACCGCGAGAGCCCGGCCCCGTACAACTCCCTCTCGCTCAGCGCCGAGGCGGCGTTCTGCAAGGTCGTCCAGAGCGCCGGGCGCGCGCTCGTCCTCGTCTCGGGCGGCGAGAAGGTCGGCGACGCGGAGCTTCTCGCCAAGGTGCGATCGTCGATGGACGCCGGGGCGACGGGGATCATCTTCGGCCGGAACCTCTGGCAGCGCCCGCGCGAAGAGGCGCTCCAACTGACGCGGCAGCTCCATGAGATCTTCCGGGAGTACGCCCAGCCCCCGGAGTAGCCGCCCGGTCCCCCTCTGGCTCCTCGTCGCGGGCGAGGACCACCCGAAGGCGTGCACCGGTCGCCGGCTCCTCCGTCGGCATCTCGTCCTCCCGCTCTCCCCCGAACGCTCCCCGCGACGATCGCCGTTGCTGCTCGATCCGCACGCCGAGGAACCGCTGGGTCCGGCCGACCGGCCGATCGCCCTCGAGGGGGGCGTGCTCGGGATTGACTGCTCCTGGAACCGCCTCGCCGAACGCGGGGGCTATCCCGAGGGGGCCGCGTGGCTCCGCAAGGTCCGGACCCGCCGACGCCTCCCGTGGCTCATCGCGGCGAACCCGCAGCACTTCGGTCGCGTCGGCGAGCTCAACACCGCGGAGGCGTTCGCGGCCGCCCTCTATGTTCTCGGCGAGGGCATGCGAGCGCGACGCCTGATCGAGGCGTTCCCCGGCGGCGCCACATTCCTCGAGATCAACCAGGTACGCTTCGATGCCTACGCGAATGCGACGAGCGGGGAGGCGCTGCGGGCGGCCGAGGTCGCGCTCTTCCGCTAGGCGTGGGGGTCGGAGTACCGGCGACCCTCGACGTTCGCGTGCAGGACCTTGACGTCGGCCGTGCTCCGGACCGGGTGGTCGAGCGGGAGCTCGGCGAA